>CALUNJ010000011.1 GCA_944321975.1 uncultured Paraprevotella sp. | reverse complement strand
AGTCGTGGACAAAAAGTTCTTTCTCTTCAGAATCGCTAAGCTGTATGGCTATCCCCACTAAATTTCTACTGCCCCCTTTTTTGCCGTTTTTTTAAAAACTTGGCACAAGCCTCTTGAAGTAAAACAAGCCGTATGTTATTGGCATACAGCTTGTTATGAAAGTGATTCCGTTGGGGCTCGAACCCAAGACCCACGCCTTAGAAGGGCGTTGCTCTAATCCAACTGAGCTACGGAACCGACCTTAAATTGGCTGCAAATTTAAGGGTTTATTTTTAATATTGCAAATTGTAAGTGCTGTTTTTTTCATTTCCCGCACAGTAATTTGTAGTCGCAATAGGCACAAAGTTTAGGTTCGGCCGTTTGGCGGAAAGGGATTTCCGGGTTGAAAAGTTCGTGGAGCACTTGTCGCAGGATTTGCTCGAAATCCGCTTTGAGCGGTTCGAAGTCGGTGACAGGTGTTTTGTGGAAGCTCACGATGGGGTCATAGTCTTCGGCATGCGACTTGTGTACGAAGAACAGTGCCGGCGAAACGGGATTCCTTTGTTCTTCCGTGAGCACATAGGCATAGAGGAAAATTTGGAAGATATAACTGGGCCGTCTGTCGGAAGGGGTGACGAGTTGTTCCATGTTTGAGGCCGTTTCAGGAATCCCTCCGGTTTTGTAATCCACGATGCGCAGGGTTTCCACGGATGTGCCTGTAAGGGGATCGGATTGCAGGAAGGTGTCTATGCGGTCCATTTTTCCGCCGATGTCGATGTGAAGGATTTTTTCGCCGGAAGTCACTTCGATGCTGTGGCGGTGTTCCTGTTCCATTTCTTTCAGGGTGAAGGGAGGTTTCCGGCTGTCATGTGCGAGCAGTTGGCGCAGGTAGCTGGCCATCACTTTGCGTGCCACAATCAGTTGTCCGTTGTAGAACACTTTTTCCGGACAGTCTTCGAAGAAATTGTGCAGGAATGAGGCGTCCACGAAAGACAGCAGCCCGTTTTCACCGCCTTCCAGCAGTGCGTTGATGTCTTGTGGGCGGATGAGCGGAGTGCGCTCGGTGAGTCTTTGGTAGGCTCTTTCCGCCGCCTCATGGAAAATGGTGCCGAAGAGCGCGCTGTCCAGTCCTTCTTGCGGGTCTTTGGGGCAGCGGATTTTTGCGACTTGCTGGTAGAAGAATTTCATCGGGCAGTCAATGTAGGCATTGAGCGCAGAGGGCGAAAGGGGGCGCGAGCCGGGTTGCCCGCTGGCATAGTTGCTGTACAGGATGTGGAGGATCTCAGGGCTTTTCTTTACTTCCATGTTTTCTGCGGCGGGGAGGGATTGGCCGGACTGCAGGATTTTTGTGGTGATCGGGAAATCCGTTTCGGCCAGCAGTTGGCGCAGGAAACGTGACATTTCGTTCCGTTTCACGCCGTCGGTGGCAATGTTGTAGACGAAGGTGATTTGTTCGGTGTGTTGCAGCAAGCGGTAGAAGTAGAAGGCATAAACGGCGATTTTGTGCTGGATGGTGGTCAGCCCGAAGGCTTCACGCAGGTGATAGGGGATGAACGAGGTGTCGCTGATGGCTTTGGGGAGCATGCCCTCGTTGACGGACAGCATCAGGATGCGTCTGAAATTCAGGTTCCGGGTTTCCAGCACTCCCATGATCTGCAGGCCCACGGCCGGTTCCCCGTGGAAGGGGATCGTGGTGGCAGCCATCACGTTGCGGAGCAATCGTCGGAGGGTGGGGGGCTGCACCTGCAGTTTCTGGCTTTCCGTGAGCCGGGTGAACCGGCATACGATCTGATAAGCGCGGAAGAGGGCTTCATGGTGCATTTGTTGGTAAATGTCGTCTGCATGCGTCGCTTTTGCGCCGAATGCGGCCGCCAGCCGTTCCAGCATGTTGCGGAGATAGTCCAACAGGGCTGCCGGGGCGGTGTGTGCACAGAATAGTTCTTCCTCCGGGAGGAGGGAGGCATAAGGATGGTTGCGTACGATGCGGGCTTGTTCGAGCCTGAAGCAGTGCCGTTCACGGTCGTAGCCGTCGGTCTGCAAGTTGAGCAAGGCATTGATGAGCCCGTAAACGGGCGTGTCTGTCAGGGGGAATCCCATGGTGATGTTGGCCATGGGGCGTTCCGGTTCGGCGGCGGGGGGGAGCGAATGGAGCACGGGTTGCAGTAGCGATTCGTCGCATAGCACGATGGCCGTGTCCTGTTCGGGCCGGGTGAGATTGGCTTGGAGCCATTGCGGGATGTAGCGTGCCTGGGCGTTTCCCGAGGTCGTGGCGACAAATTCGACCTGGGGCGGGTTCCGGCGCAGGTGGTCATGGCTGTCCTCCGGCAGGGCGTTCGGGAAATCTTTCAGGTTTTGCCGGATGAACCTGCCGGCTTCGAAATGGTTGCTTTCATGCACGTACATGACATCATAGTCCCAATAGAACAAGGCCTTCCCTGCATCTTGCAGGTGGCTGAACAGTTTCTGTTCCACGTCGTTGAGCACGTTGAATCCCACAAACACATAGTGGCTTCCTTCCGGCAGCCGGGAGGCGCGTTCGGGCAGGTGCTCTATCACGTCGCGGTATAAGGCGCCTTCATATAATATTCCTTCTTCCCTCAGGCGCACGTTGAAAGCCGTGTAGATTTCTCCCAGCCGGTTCCAGAGTGAAAGGAACTTTTCTTTCAGCCGGCTGTTGCTTTCGATGGAAAAGCCTTCGAAAAAGTGTTTCAGGGCTTCTTCCTGCCTTGGGCTGAGGAAATTGTCGTTTTCGAGTTCTTTGATGGAGTAGAGGTTGCTGAAGAGTTGGCTGGCGTTGGCCAGGTGTTTGTCGATGTCGTCAAAGTCGGCGAGCATGATTTCGCCCCATCCGTAGAAGCGGTCGAGCGGCTCTGCGTCCGGCAACAGGCCGGAGTAGATGCTGTAGAGTTCACACACGGCCTGGATGTCGTCGCAACGGCCGAAGTCCGACAGCGTGTCGAACAACTCGCTGATGGTGCTGTATTTCGGTGCCCACATGGGTTTCCGTGCCGTGGCGGCCAAGTGTTGGTTCATGAAAAGCCCCGCGCGTTTGTTGGGGAAGACTACGGTGAGGTCGCGCAGGTCGGTGCCGAAGCGCCGGATGAGGTCTTTTGCGACGAGTTGGATGAATGTTTCCATAAGCAGCGTGCGGTTAAGGGTGTTCTTCTACTTCTTCCAGCCGGTTGCGGAGAATATACCACAGATAGCCCCTCACCTTCTTTTGGGGTTCCATCAGCCGGAGCTGTTTCATGTATTCCCTCACTTGTTCCCGGTATTCCTGGTGTGCGGAGCCGAATTTGAAGTCGACCACGATGATTTCCTCCGGTGCGTACATGACGCGGTCTGGCCGGTAGGTCTTGTATTTTCCCGTGACCGGGTCGTATTCTTGGGTCAGGATAGGGCATTCGTTGTAGAGTTTCAGGGTGCCGTCAAACCAGTGGGCGGTCTCGGGGTTTTCGAATGCCTTTTCCACTTGGTGTTTCAGGGTGTCTTTCTCGGCCTGGGTGCCGATTTGTCCGGCGGTTTCCAGCTTGTGCAAGGCTTTTTCCACGTCGCCGCTCGTGTGGATGGACGAGAAAATAGCGTGCATCAGCAGTCCCGTTCCTCTTTTGTTCTTGTGGGGGGGGCGGGCATCCTCCGCCGCACACATGGATTCCAGGAATTCTTCGGCTTTGTTGGACTGGCAAAACCTGAATCGGGCTTCGTAGGAACGCATTTTCACTTCTTGGGGGGCATAGGCCATTTCCATGCGGTTTCCCTGCCCTTCCGCCTTTCCGGCGGTTTTCCTTTGAGGCTTTCCGCAGTCGGGGGTGCCATAGGTGAAGCGGGCGGTTTGCCCGTTTTCCCCTTCTTCGGTCACGGCGCCTTCCAACTGGCGTGGCAGGGCGGCGTAGAGGAGGTCGCCGGTGGTGCTCCGTTCGTCCAGGTTGTATCGGGTCCGGCACCAGACGAAGAGATTCTTTTCGGCTCTTGTGAACGTGACGTACAGCAAGTTGAGTGCGTCCACCCGCCGTTGTGCATGTTCTTCTTCGTAGGTGTCCCGGAAGATGGAGTTGCGCATTTGGTTTTCGATCGTGAGTGGAATCACCGGGAGCAGGTTATAGGGGGCTTCGTGGGTTTCACACCACAAAAGGTCGTTCCGCCGGTTGAAACCTTTGGTGTCTTGTTCGATGTCCCAGTCGCAGTATGGGACGAAAACCGTGTGGAATTGTAGTCCTTTGGACTGATGTACCGTGAAGATGCGTATGCCGTCCACTTCGCCGGAAGGGATTGAGGTGTGGCAGAGCGTTTCGTCCCAATAGGCCAGGAAGGAGTGAAGGTCGGAAGGATGGTCTTGCAAGTATGTGGTCAGTTGGTCGAAATAGGCCAGCAGGTAGGCATCTTCCCCCTTGATTTGTTCGAGGTGGAAGGTTTTGTAGAGCGTTTCCTGCAATTCATACAAGGGGAGGGTCTTCAGTTGGTCCAAGGTCTTGAGGAAGTTTTCCGGCAAGAGGGCTTCCAGGGGCTTCCGGGCCAGCGACTGCGGGGCGGGCGGTGTGTGGCCCGGGGCTGCGTGCAGGGCGAGGAAGGCCAGCGACACTTTGTCTTCCGGGTTTTCCAGATAGCGCATGGCCGCAATCAGGAGGTTGACGGCCAGCGAACTGGAAAGCAGGAAGGCTTCGTCCGACACGATTTTCACTTCCGGCAACCGTGTGGCGAAGTGTTGGATGATGGGAGTGGCGAATTTCCGTTTGCGCAGCAATATGGCCATTTGGGCATAGGGGAGGCCCTCCCGGTGCAGCCGTTCCACGTGCTGGCATAGCTCGTCCAGCATTTGGATTTCGTTCGTGTCGTCCTTCTCGTCATAAAAACGCAGGTCGACATAGCCGTTCTCTTCCGCCTCCGGGCGGCATTGTTGGGCCACGTCGGCATAGATTTCCGCGATTTTCACGGGCGAATCCGGGGCGATCCGGTCGAGCGCGTCGGCGGCCAGGGGGAAAAAGGCGTTGTTGAACGCGATGATGCGGCGTTCGCTTCGGTGGTTGGTGGCCAGGTTCCGGATTTCCGGCTGGTAGGCGGACATTTCCCTGCCGATTCCGTCCAGGATGCTCCAGTCGCCGTTCCGCCACCGGTAAATGCTTTGTTTCACGTCGCCCACGATGAGGTTGCCATGTCCCGAAGCCATGCTTTCCAGCAGGAGGATCTTGAAGTTTTTCCATTGCATGGCCGAGGTGTCCTGGAATTCGTCGATCATCACGTGCCGGACGTAGGAACCCATTTTTTCGAAGATGAACGGCGCGTCTTGCTCTTCAATCAGGTGATGCAGCAATATGGGGGTCTTGGCCAGCAGGAAGCGGTTGTTCTCGTGGTTGAGCCGGACGACTTCTTCGTCGATGACTCCCAATAGCCGCAAGGGGTTGAGGTGTTTCAGGGCCAGTGCCGCGCTGGTGTGGCGCACGAGGCATTTCTGCTGGAAGAAGCGCAGTTCGGACAGCAGTTGGCTGAAGTGGGCGGCGGTTTCGCCCATGGCCGGATCCTTTTTGTCGCCTGCCCGCAGCATGTTCACCGGGTCGTCGAGATATTTTTGCAGCCTCGATCCGAATTCGGCATTGAGGTTTCCGTTTTCCAGCCGGGTCAGGTAGGTGTGGAGCGTGCTGCCGTAGCTGAAGGTGGCGCAGTCCATTCCGTGGAGTTCCAGTTCTTCGCGGAAGTGGGCCGTGGCGCTTTGGATGATGTCTTCGGTCTCCCGGATTTCATGGTTCAGGGCGTTTCTCAGTTCCGCGATTTTGCGGTTTTCTTGCAACACCTGGTTGAGTTCGGGCTCGTGGGTCAGGTAGGCTTCTTTGAAAATCCAGCGGGCAAAGTCCTTCACCTCTTTGCCGATGTCCCATCGCTCGTTGTTCGCGATGCGGTCGTCCACATATTCCAGGATCCAGTTCAGGACCACCGGGGTCAGGTGCAGGCGTTCCATGATGCGGTCCACGGCCGCGTCGAGCACTTCTTTGTCGTTGAGGTCCACTTTCAGGTTGGCCGTGAGGTTCAGTTCATGGGCCAGGTTTCTCATCACCGACTGGAAAAAGGCGTCGATGGTTTCCACCCGGAAACGGTCGTAGTCGTGCAGGATGTGGCAGAGGGCACGCCCCGCGCGGCGGCTGATTTCCTCTTCCGTCAGTTCCGTGCCTTCGGCCTTCAGTTCCTGGCAGAGCACCCGGAGATAGTTCCCCGACGAGGGCAGCCTTTTCCAGATGCCGTAGAGCTGCTGGAGGATGCGGTCTTTCATCTCGGCCGTGGCTTTGTTGGTGAACGTCACGGCCAGGATGTGGCTGTAGGCATGCCCGCTTTCTTCCTGAAGCAGATGTTTGATGTATTGGACGGCCAGCGTGAAGGTTTTTCCGGAACCTGCGGAGGCCTTGTACACGGTCAGCGTCGGGGTCATGTGGCTCAACTGTTCATGTTCTGGTACAGATACCTTTTGATGCTTTTCTTGGCGGTCTTCTCGAACTCCTCGTTTTGCAGCTGCACTTTGGTGATTTGCGAGTAGGGCGGCAGTTCCTTGTTCAGTTCCTGCCGGGCCTGGTCGATCCGGCGCAGCACTTCTTTGTCGTTCAGGCCGTCTTTCATGCTTTCACCCAGGTCGGGATAGACCAGGGCGACCAGCTTGTCATTGTGCATGATGACCAGGGACTCGTTCACGTAGGGCAGGTTGTTCAGCCGCGATTCGATTTCTTCGGGATAGATGTTTTGTCCGCTCGCGCTCAGCAGCATGTTTTTGCAGCGTCCTTTGATAAACACGTCCCCGTTGGCGTTGATGACGGCCATGTCGCCGGTGTGGAGCCATCCGTCCCGGTCGAATATCTGCTGGGTGGCTTCCGGGTTCTTGTAATAGCCCAGCATGGTGTTGCGCCCGCGGCAGAGCAGTTCGCCGGCGATGTGTTCGGGGTCGGAGCTGAGCACTTTCAGTTCCATGCCGTCGGCGGCCTTCCCGCAGGACATGTAGGCGGTCTCATGCCACGGGCTGTGGCAGATGATGGGGCCGCACTCCGTCATGCCATAGGCGATGGAGTAGGGGAAGTGGATGGAACGCACGAAGGCTTCCACTTCCGCGTTGAAGGGGGCGCCGCCGATGATCACTTCCTTGACGTTGCCGCCGAAGAGCCTCAGGCTCTCCTTGCGGGTCTTTTCCCTGATGGCCTCGTTGATGATCGGCAGGTGCATCAGGAGTCTTCCCAGCTTGTGGTCGATCCGGGGGATGATCTCTTTCTTGAAGATCTTTTCGATGACCAGCGGCACGCAGGAGATGATGCGGGGGTGGATTTCGGCCACCGTCGTCATGATGATTTTGGGCGACGGCATGCGGGTGAGGAAGTACAGGTGCGCTCCCTGGCATACCCCGTAGAGGAAATCATAGACCAGCCCGAACACGTGCCCCATGGGGAGCATGGACACGATGTTGTCGCCCGGCTGGAGTCCGATGGTGCGGTCGCAGAACAGCACGTTGGACAACAGGCTGCGGTAGGGCAGCATCACGCCTTTGGAAAAACCGGTCGTGCCGGAGGTGTAGTTGATGACGGCCAGTTGTTCCGGCGAGGACTCGCCCGTGTATCGCACGTGCTCGCTGCGGAACATCATGGGATATTTCTTGCCGAACAGCGCGTTGAGGTTTTCCCGGGCGTAGGTGAGCTTTTTCGACCGGCTGTTGACCAGCGTGAAGTCTTTCACACAGAGGATGCCCTGCAGCCCGGGCATTTGCATTTCATTCAGGTTTTCCCACACCTGGTCGCCCACGAAGAGCAGCTTGGCTTCGCTGTGGTTGACGATGTGGTGTATGTTGTCGGGCTTGAATTCGTGCAGGATGGGGACGATGACCGCGCCGTAAGTGATGGTGGCCAGGAAGGCCACGCACCAGTTTCCGCTGTTCCGGCCGCACAAGGCGATTTTGTCTCCCGGCTTGAGGTTGGCCGCCTTGAACATCAGGTGGATTTTGGCGATTTTGCGCGCCACGTCCTTGTATTGCAGGCTCTCTCCGTTGAAATCCGTGAATGCTTTGCGGTCCCAGTTCTTTCGGATGCTGGTCTCAATGAGTTCAATCAGTTTTGGTTCCATCTCGTTGGGGTATCTTCGTTGTTGCTGGCAAAAATACAAAAAATGGTGAACATTTTCGCGGCTTTCGAACAAAAAAAAGCCCGCAGGCCCGCAGGCTCCCTTACGGCGTGTCCAAAGGGCGGGGCTTTGGGGTGGAATGTTGAAATTTAAGATAATGCTTACGGCTTGGTTCCCAGGGGTTTGGAAAGCTCCTGTTTTTCTCAGGCGATTAACTTTTTTTTCGCTTGAGAAAAACGGATGGATCGCTTGAGGGAAATTTGGTTTCTTCATGCCGTCCGGAAATGCCGGTCGGGACGGCCTTCCCCGGCATCGCCCGGAGGCGTTTGGGGGGCTTGTGGCGTTGGGGCGGCTTGTGATGGGGAGTCTCAACTTGAATGTAAGGAATATGGAGCGCGCCGGGGCGGGGAAGGACGTGGAATTTGCCTGCCGTTCCGGATTTTTCGGCTCCGTGGGTTTGTGCTGGCGGCGGCTTTTTCTTAACTTTGCGCCGTGAAACGAAGAGAGTTTTTGGAATGGAAACAAGAAAGGACAGACGGGCGGCAGCTTTGTTTGATTTAGACGGGGTGGTGTTCGACACCGAGCCGCAATACACGGTGTTTTGGGGCGGAATGGGACGGTTGTATCATCCGGAAGTGCCCCATTTCGAGCAGAAAATCAAGGGGCAGACCTTGGTGCAGATCTTTGAAAAATGGTTTCCGGGGCAGGAGGAGCTGCAACGCGCCATCACAGCCGGGCTGGACGCTTTTGAGCGGGACATGGACTACACCTATGTGCCCGGAGTGGAGCGGTTCTTGCAGGACTTGCGGCAGGCGGGAATCCGCACCGCCGTGGTGACCAGCTCCAATCAGGAGAAGATGCACAACGTGTATCGGAAGCACCCGGAATTTGAAGGCTATTTCGACCGCATCCTGACTTCGGAGGATTTCGCGCGTTCCAAACCCGATCCGGACTGCTATCTGCTGGGAGCGGAGGTGTTCGGGCTGCCGGTGGGGCGTTGCGTCGTGTTCGAGGATTCGTTCAACGGGCTGAAGGCCGGGCGGGCGGCCGGCATGAAGGTGGTGGGGCTTTCCACGACGAATCCGGCCGGGACGATCGCGGACTTGTGCGACGTGGTGATCCCCGATTTTGGCCGGTTCACCGTAGAAAATATGCTGGAAGGGCTGGATTGAGAAAGAAAATGATTAATTTTGCCCCCGATTTATAAAATTTTTCCAAAAATGGCAGGTTATTTGGTTGAAGACACCCGCAAGGTGACCACTCACCGGCTGGTGGAAATGAAACAGCAGGGAAAGAAAATTGCCATGCTGACATCGTATGACTACACGATGGCCCGCATCGTGGACGGAGCCGGGGTGGACGTGATATTGGTGGGCGATTCCGCTTCCAACGTGATGGCGGGACATGCCACCACGCTCCCGATCACCTTGGATCAGATGATTTATCATGCCGCTTCCGTGACGCGGGGCGTGAAGAGGGCGCTGGTCGTGTGCGACATGCCCTTCGGCACCTATCATGTCAGCCCGGCCGACGGCGTGGCCAATGCCGTGCGGGTCATGCGCGAAAGCGGTTGCGACGCGTTGAAGCTGGAAGGCGGGGCGGAAATTATCGACACGGTGAAAGCCATTCTCGCGGCCGGGATCCCCGTGATGGGGCATCTCGGGCTTACGCCGCAGAGCATCAACAAGTTTGGCTCCTATGCCGTCAGGGCGAAAGACGAGGCGGAAGCCGAAAAACTGGTGGCCGACGCAAGGCTTTTGGAAGAGGCCGGATGTTTTGCCCTGGTGCTGGAGAAGATTCCGGCCGTCTTGGCCGGGCGGGTGGCCGCCGCCCTGCGGATCCCGGTCATCGGCATCGGTGCGGGCGGCCAGGTGGACGGCCAGGTGCTGGTGGTGCACGACATGCTGGGCATGAACGAAGGCTTTTCGCCCAAGTTCCTGCGCCGCTATGCCCGTCTCCACGAGGTGATGACCGATGCGGTGGGCCGTTATGTGGAGGATGTGAAAGAGGCGCGCTTCCCTAACGAAAGCGAGCAGTACTGATGGCGGATGCTGAAGCGCGCAAGCCGCTGTGGCATGCGGATTTCCTGAAGGTCGTGCTGGCCGATTTCCTGGTCTGCGCGTCGTTGTACATGTTCCTTCCGGTGGCGCCTTCCCTGGTGTGGGAGGCTGCGGGAGGCCGGGGGCTGTGGGCTGCGGCGGCGGCCTTCGTGGCCGGCATGTGCCTGGTGGGTCCTTTTTGCAACTACGGGCTGGACACCTATCGCCGCAAGTCTGTGGCCTTGTGGGGCGTGGCGGGGATGGTTGCCGCCACGGCCTTGTGCTTTTGGGACGGGGGCGTGTGGGTCTTTTGTGCGGCGCGGCTGTTGCAGGGCGGTGCCTACGGCGTGTTTCAGATTGCCGTGGGCGGCACTTTGCTGTTGGATTTGTCTGATTCGAGGAAACGCACGGAAGCGGCCCACGTGTATTATTGGTTCACGCGCCTGGCATTGGTCCTGGGGCCGTTGGCCGGCTTGGTGGTGGCGCGCGGTTACGGCTTGCGTTTTTTCGCCTTCGGGTCTTTGGCGTTGTGCTTGTGCGCCGGCGTGCTGTTGTGGACGTTGAGGGTGCCTTTCCGTGCGCCGCTGGAGCCTTCGTTGTGGTCGTCCGACCGCTTCTGGCTCTCTCGCGGGCTGCGGCTGTTTGTGCCGCTTGTGGCAGTGGCTTTTTCTGCGGGGCTGATGCTGGGCCGGTGTGGCGGTGCGGGGTTTTACCTGAGTCTGGGCGTGGGCTTCTGGCTGGCCTTGTGTTTGCACGTCCTGCTTTTCGGCCCCCACCTTCAACGGGAACTGGCGGCGGGCTATGCCCTGCTTTTGCTGGCCTTCCTATTATATAGCTGGGAGGAGGCCTCGGGGAGTGGCGCAGGCTGGGCGGCCGGCTGCCTGGGATGCGGGCTGGGGCTGGTCTCGAGCCGCTATTTGCTGTCCTGCATCCGGATCTGTGCGCATTGCGAGCGTGCCACGGCCCAGAACACCTATTTGCTGGCGTGGGAATCCGGGCTTCTGGCCGGCTATTCGGTGGCGGCCGTCCCGTTGAAAAATCTTGATGAGTCCTCCATGGCGACGGGGGCGGCCGTCGTGGCTGCGGCGGGCATTTTCCATGGGTTGTGCGTGCGGAGGTGGTATGCGGCACACAAGCGCAAGTAATCAGGCCTGCAAAAACGAGGGGTAATCGCGCCGCAACGCGGTTGAAATTTCCCGGAAACATGTTTTTTAGCAAAAATGCAATAAAAAATTAGATTTTATTGTGTGTTTTTGAAGATTTGTTGTACTTTTGAACATCCTTTCGCGGCATTATGCGGGCAGGATTTAAAAAATATTGAATAATTAACCTAAGAGAGTGTAAAGATCATAATATCATGGAATCTGCATTCTGGCTTGAGGAAAGAGGCATCCGCCATCCGGATGGCGCGTGACGGGTCTTGCCGCTGGGGCGGCAAATGACTGGCTGTGCGACAGGGGCGTTGCGCCGTGAAAAGGGGGTGGCGGCTTTGGAGCGCATTAGAAGAAAGAGAAGAGATTATAATATAGAAACCTAATGGAGATATGAAAGGCAGTAACATTAAACGTAGAATTTGTCGTTTTACCTATTCTGCTTGTGCATTATCCTTCGTGGCGGGCATGTTCGTCTCGTGTGAGGACGAATTGTTGACCGGCACGCCTTCATGGCTGGGTAGCAGCATCTATGAAGAGTTGGAGAGGCGCGGGAATTACCAAACGACATTGAAGCTGATCAATGATCCGGTCATTCAGCAGCAGACGGTGCTGAGCCTGACGGGGAGCAAGACGTTGTTCGTGGCCAACGATGAGGCTTACGACCGGTTTTTCAAAAACAATTCGTGGGGAGTGAGGAACTTCGAAGGGTTGAGTGATTCGCAAAAGAGGTTGTTGTTCAATTCGTCCATGGTGAACAGCGCCTACCTGATGGAGCTGATGCCCAACCTGTCCAACGGCAGCCAGAATCCTTCCGAGGGATCCTGCATGCGCCGCACGACGGCACTGTCGCTCTTCGACTCGATTCCGGCGTTGAAGGCGGCCGACATGCCCGATAACAGCTATTGGGCCTATTACCGTTCGAAATATCCCAACGCGGGCACGGACGGCATGCTGGTGCTGCGTGACAACACGCCGGCACCGATGGTGCATTTCCTCCCGACGTTCATGACGACGAACGCCATCACGGATGGCGACCTGGCTTTCCTGACCAATGGGGCCTGCAACAGCACGGCGGAATCCTACATCAACGGCCAGCGGCTGTTGGAGCAGGACATCACGTGCCAGAACGGCTACATCCAGGTGCTGGAAAACGTGATGGATCCCTTGACGAACATGGCGGAAGTCATCCGGAGGGACACCGCCCTCTCGACGTTCAGCGGCTTGCTGGACCGCTTCTGCGTGCCTTTGTACGACGAGTCTGTGACCAACAGCTACAATGCCTATAACACCAGCGGGCAGGTGGACTCCGTGTTCGTCTGGCGTTATCTGAACAGTGGCTTCGAGTCCCCCACGGGCGGATATGACGCGCTGTCCACCTTCGACGGCGAGACGAAGACGGACTTGCTGCCGTATGATCCGGGATGGAACCAGTACCAGAACGGTGCGGGCGGCATGGCGATGGAGTCCGACATGGGGTGCATCATCGCCCCGACGAACAAAGCCTTCGAAGAGTTCTTTAAGTCGAATTCTTCCGGGCAGTTGCTGCTGCAGCGTTATGGCGAGATCGACGAGATTCCCGACCACATCGTTTTGGACATGTTGGAGAACTACATGAAATATTCGTTGGTGGCCACGGTGCCCAGCAAGTTCGGGACCGTCGTGAACTCCGTGCAGGAGAACATGGGGTTGAGCGAGGCCAGCATCGACTCTTGCCTCATGGCCAACAATGGCGTGGTCTACAAGGCCAACAAGGTGTTCGACATCCCGGAATATTCCTCGGTGACCTTCCCGGCCTCCCTGGATGACGACCTCCGGATCATGCGCACGATGATTGAGGACCTGAACTACGACGCCTACCTGAACTCCATGCAGAGCGCCTACATCCTGGTTCTGCCTACGGACGAGGCCCTGAAAAACTATGTGGATCCCGTGGACTATTGCAAGGGACGCGGCCGGCAGACTATCACGGAGTTCTACTACGACGACGCGCCTTACCTGATCGGCAACCGCATCAAATGCATCCGCTGGAATGCCACGGAGGATTCCAACGGGCATCTGGTCAAGAGAGACACCGAGCTGGAAGACCCGTGGGAAAACTATGGGGCTGTGAGCGTGTTCGATGCCGAACGGGATTACGTGCGCAACCGCATGAAGGACATCCTGGACAACTCCATCATCGTGAAGGATGATGCGGCCAGCCAGGCTACGGGGAAAAGCGTGTGGAGAACCCGCAGCGGATGCCCGCTGATCCTGCAGGAGGGACGAGGAGATAACATGGAGTTCGTTTCGCCGTTCGAATATGAGATCGGAGGGGAAAACGCCGTGACCATCCCGCTCAGGAAAGGAGATAAGCAGAGTTATTATCAAATGAACAACGGGGAAACCTTCATCGTGGACAACGCGCCGATCATGCCGGCCACGAAGTCCGTGCCGGACCTGTTGAACGAGTTGAGGCGCGAAGATGACAGGTATACGGAATTCTATAACATCCTGACCCGCTCGACCACAGATGAATACACCTTGGTGAACAACTTGTACGATGCCAAGGGCACGGCTTATAAGTCGGTGTCCAACGGGCAGACCATCAACCTGATGTCGAACTACAACTACACGATCTACGTGCCGCAGACCGAGGACATCGAGCGGTTGTATGAGCTGGACCTGCTTCCGGATTACCGGGAGGTGAACCGGCTGGAGCGTCAGTTGCAGAGCGGTTCGCTCTCTCCGGACGAAAGGGAGGAAATCGCAGCCCAGGTGGACAGCATGAACACGCTGATCAACAACTTCGTGCGCTACCACATCCAGAACCAGTCCATCTTCCTGGATGCGCCGGCACAGGATTTGGATGGTGAGGTGACGTATGAGACGGCCTACCTGAAAGACAACGGGCGCTTCTCCACGTTGAGGGTGACCAATACCGGGAAAGACATCACGATCTGCTGCACCGACTTAGAGAACCAGGGCGTGGAGGAAAAGCGCACGGTGGAGAAGGAAGCCGGCTATCATTTTGCGCGTGAATACCGTTTCCGCACGGGGATGAGTACTTTGGACACGGACCAAGACCTGAATAACGACCCGACGTTGAGTAGCATCAACACGGCCTCCCGCATCTACAACTCATCATCGGCGGTGATTTATCTGATTGACGAACCTTTGCTGTATTCGGCGGAGGCGTTTGAGAAATATTCGAATGCCGCCAGCCAACAACCTTAAAAGAGGAAGAAAATGAAAAATTTGAAATATTATGTTTTGCTGTGTTGCCTGTTTGTGGCAATGGCAGTAGGTGCCCAGGGCATTACGAGTGTGAGCGGTACGGTGTCCGACTCTTTCGGGCCGGTGGCGGGTGCGGCTGTCGTGGAGGTGGATGCGTCCAACCGTAACATTTCCGCCACGGTGACCGACTTGAACGGAAACTTTACCCTGAAAGTCAAAAGCCCGCAGAACAAGCTGAAGTTCAGCTACGTGGGAATGAAAGCCCAGGTGCTTCCCATCAACAAGCGGGTGTATAACATCACGTTGGAAGACGCCATGGTGCTGCAGACCGTGGAAGTCAAGGCCAAAAGGCGTGTGGAGTCTTCCGGTTTGGCCATTCCTGAAAAGGAATATTCCGGTGCCATGCAGACCATCAGTGCCAAGGAATTCGAAGGCTTGGGCCTGACTTCCGTGGACGAGGCTTTGCAGGGGCGTATCGCTGGTTTGGATATCGTGATGAATTCCGGTAACCTGGGTTCCGGCACGACCATGCGCTTGCGTGGTGTGACTTCTATTTCCACCTTGACCAGTTCCGAACCGTTGATCGTGGTGAACGGCGACGTGTGGAACGTGGACCAGGAGGACTTCGATGTGAACACGGCCAATGAGGAGCGTTTCGCCCAGTTGCTGAACATCAACCCCGAAGACATCGAGAGCATCAGCGTGTTGAAGGATGCGGCGGCCACCGCCATCTGGGGTTCGCAGGGCGCCAACGGTGTGATTGAAATCAAGACGAAGCGCGGTTCGCGCGGGAAACCCCGTCTGACCTATTCTTTCCGCCTGACCGGCACCTACCAGCCCCAGGGCGTGGACTTGCTGACGGGCGACCAGTACACCATGATGTTGAAGGAAGCCTATTTCAACCCCACGTTGAGCGACCAGGCGGCCAACATCCCGGAACTGAACTATATCACGGACCGTCGCGTGTTCTCCGAGTGGCAGATGTTCAACAACAACACCGACTGGGTGGACGAGGTGACGCAGGTCGGTTGGCGGCAGAACCACTTCCTTTCCATCACGGGCGGTGGCGAGAAGGCCACGTTCCGTATTTCCGGCGGTTACGACCATGAGACCGGTTCCGTGATCGAGCAGCAGTTGGATCGTTTCACGACCCGCATGATGTTGGACTACTACGTGAGCGACCGCATCAAGATCATCAGCGACTTCGCGATGACTTATACGAAGAACCAGCGCAACTCAGACGATTTGCTGGCATTGGCCTACCGCAAGATGCCGAACTTGGCGATTTTTGAGGAGGACGAGCAGGGCAATTCCCTGGGGCGCTATTATGAAATGTTGCAGGCTGCGGAAGGAAACGCGTTGAACGACCAGCGCGGCTTGGTGAATCCCATCGCCAGCGCGAAATATGCCAAGAACAACTATACGACGTATGCCATCGACCCGAAGTTGGAGTTGCAATATGACTTCCTCGGCGTAGACGCCACTTCGCACCGGTTGACGTACAACGGCAAGGTGGTGATGAACGTGTTCAACGCCTACACCGACACTTACTATCCGCGCGACTTGTCCACCCAGAACTGGAATGCCGGCGGCGTGAGCGGGGCTTCCAGCGCAAGTTCGAAGAGCCTGGCTTTCACGACGACCCACACGTTGACCTTCGTGCCCCACTTCCTGAACGAAGACCACTCTTTCATGGCCATGGGGCGTTTCCAGTTGGTGTCGGGTACGTCGAGCGACCAGAGCACGAACGTGTCCGGGCTGCCTCATGGCATCGAGGCACCGAGCGCGGGCGGCATCACTCCGGGCATGTCCAGCAACTTTAACCGTTGGAGAAGCCTCTACTACACCTTCTCTGCCCACTACTCCTATAAAGAAAAGTATATCTTTGACGTGTCTGCCCGCGTGGACGGTACGACCAAGTTCGGCCCGAGCGACCGTTGGGGCGTGTTCCCGGCCGTGTCTGCCCGTTGGAACGTGGTGGAAGAGCCTTGGATGGAAGGCGCCCGCGAGTGGTTGTCCATGTTGTCTGTCCGCCCGGGTTGGGGTATGACGGGTAACCAGCCGCGCCAGGACTATCTGTATGTGAACCAGTATGTGACGGCGGCCAACTATCTGGGCCAGTCGGCCATGGCACCGGCCAACCTGAAGATGAACACCCTGAAGTGGGAAATGAAATACACTTGGAACGTGGGATTCGACTTGGGCTTCTGGGACAATCGCATCACGGCCGACGTCAACTTGTACAAGCAGACGACGAAAGACATGTTGATGGCCAATGTGCGTGTGCCGAGTATCTCCGGCTTCATTAATTATCCTTACCGCAATGCCGGCGACATGGAAAACAATGGTTGGGAATTCAACATCCAGACGAACAAACTCATCGAGAAGGGCAAGTTCTCCATGGATGTCAACCTGACGTTCGCCAACAACAAGAACGTGATCACGAGCATGGACCCGCTGATCCTGCAGACCTTGAACACCGACTGGGAACCGAACAATGCGAGGTTGCTGCAGCGCGTGCAGGTGGACAACCCCTTCGGGGCCATCTACGGCTACCGTTCCAAGGGCGTGTACATGTACAACTATGACACCTACGCCGACAATCTCGAAGCCAAGAACAATGGCGACGCGAAGGCAGCCCAGTGGATTGAGGATTTCGAACGCAACGGTTGGACGGCACCGATCGTGTATGACGCAAACGGCAACGTGCTGTGCGACATGAACGGCGACCCCCTGCAGATGAAGTTCAACTATACTTCCGGCGACAACACCAGCGGATATGACTTCAGGGGCGGCGATGCCATTTACGAGGATGTCAACCATGATGGAAACATCAACCAGCTCGACTTGGTTTATTTGGGCAATTCCTTGCCGAAGTTGACCGGCGGTTTCGGCTTCCGTTTCAATTACGACCGTTGGAGCCTGAATGCCCAGTTCAACTATCGTGTGGATTATGACATCGTGAACATGGCGCGCCTGAACATGGAAAGCATGAGCAGCAACAACAACCAAAGCCAGGCGGTGAATTATCGTTGGCGCAAGGAAGGCGACGTGACGACGATTCCGCGTGCGTTGATCGCCAATGACAACTGGCGCAATTACAACACCATGATCAGCGACCGTTTCGTGGAAGATGGCACATTCTTGCGTCTGAACTATCTGCAGATTTCTTACAGCCTGCCGGAAAAGAAAGCAAAGAAGATCGGCTTGAGCGGTTTGCGCTTCTATGCGAGCGGGAACAACTTGTTCTGCCTGACGAAATATTCGGGTGTCGACCCGGAATTGGGATATGGCGGTTACAGCGTGACGACGGATAACGCACAGACTCCGCGTGCCAAGTCCTATACCTTGGGTGTGACGATAGATTTCTAATTGATAATGCACAGATGATATGAAAAAGATATGGTTTAAATCAGCTCTCGTGGCTTTGGCCGGCATGTCGGTGTCGTCTTGTGGCGACTTCTTGGACATCTATCCTTTGACCATGGTCTACGAGGACAATTACTGGAATGAAAAGAACGACGTGGATCAGATTGTGGCCGGTTGCTACACCCGCATGCAGGATGACGACTTCATGCGCCGTCTGTTCATTTGGGGCGAGGTGCGTTCCGACAACGTGGGGCGCGGCTACTACAGTAAATATAACGGTGCTTCGCCGGAAGCGGACATTTTGAATGAAAACATCCTTTCCACCAATGTCTATACGGACTGGTCGCCGTTCTATTCCGTGATCGACCGTTGCAACTTGGTGATCGAACGGGCTCCACAGGTGGCGGCCGTCGACCCCAGCTATCTGGAAAGCGACATGAACGCCACGATCGCCGAAGTGAGTGCCCTGCGTGCGTTGTGCTACTTCTATCTGGTGCGTACGTTTAAGGATGTACCTTATTATACTTATGCCATCACGAACGACGAGCAGCCCCTCGACCTGGAAGTGACGAAGGGAGACGAGATCATACGCTACCTGATTGAGGACTTGACGAAAGTGCACGACCAAGCCTTGACGGCCTGGCCGAGCCAGAACGGGCAGGACGTGAGCTATGCGCGCATCACGCAGAATGCCATTGATGCCTTGTTGGCGGACATGTACTTGTGGATCGGGGATTATGCGAACGCGGCAGAGCGGGCGCAGAGGGTCTTGAAATCCAAGACGGAATATTTCGAGGGACGCTATTCTTCGTCCTTGATGGTGGATGGCTATCCTTTGATCCCGGACAATGGGACGGTTGTTCAGCCGGGTACGGCTTACAACTATAACTTTGGTTCCGGCGGTGGTCCGGAGAGCATCTTCGAGCTGGAATTTTCTTCCAGCACGACGGACGGCTCGAAGTCCAACACCATGGTGCCGGCATTGTTCCGCCGTTTCCTGCCCGAAAAGGACCTTCCTGCGGACTATGGTTATTTCGGTCCGGAACGAGGATTGTGGGATGAATGGGGCTCGGCCACGGTCTTTGAAAGCAATGAGGACAGCCGCGTGAAAGAGTCCATCTGGCTGGACGATGCGTCCGATCCTTCGGTGGCCTGTATCGCCAAATACGCTTATAGTGCCATTTATCCGCGCATGGAGAACGACTTGGTGTACGCCAGCGGCCAACGTCTGTCGAAGAACGACGCGAACTGGGTGTTCTACCGCGTGAGCGACATGATGCTGATCCGGGCCGAAGCCTTGGTCTGCCAGATGTCCGACAACGGGTCGGAACGCGATGCCGAGTTGGCCGACGAAGCCTTCCGGCTGATTGATGCCGTGGAAGCCCGTTCATCGCGCAACACGACTTCTTCCCTGGACCCGGACGACTACGTGTCGAGGAATTCGTTGCTCAATCTGGTGTATCTGGAACGTCGGCGCGAATTCATGTTCGAAGGCAAGCGTTGGTTTGACTTGGTGCGCCGCACACGCCAAGAGGGCAACGACACGGACTGGCTGGTGCAGCAAATCCGCAACAAGTTCAACACCGCCACGGCCACGAGCAAGTTCGGACATCCCGATGCCATTTATTGGCCATACAATTATGATGAATTGCGTGTGAACGATAATTTGCAACAAAATCCGGCTTATCCGGATTCGGACAATTCTTCTTATGAATCAACAGCTGAATAATGAATTATGAAAAGAGTGTATAAGATATTATTTTCAGCCTGTGCCGTCGTGTTGCTGACGGTGCAAATGTCGCTGTTCACGTCTTGTAACGACGACATGGCTGCCGAGAGCTATTATACGTTCACGGGTGAAATGATGAGCGACTATTTGAACAGCCGGGAGAACTTCAGCCAGTTCCGCCGCATCGTCGAACGGGCCGGAAAGATGGAATTCCTCTCTTCTCGCGGCACACGTACTTTCTTTCCGGCAACCAATGCCGGCGTGGAAGCCTACCTGGAGGCTAACGGCTATAACTCCGTGGACGACATTCCCGCGAACTACTGCGACACGCTGGTCCGGGCTTGTCTGATCGAGAGCAAGGTGCTGTACACCTATGACATGGAAGGCACGCAGCAGGAATCCAATGAACTGGGCTTGCCGCTGATTATCGTGACGGACAGCACGGTGCGCGACAATGACAACATGGTGGTGAGCGTCATCAACAGTAGTGCGCGCATCATCAACGCCTTGAAGAACGACTCCGTGGACAATGGCGTGGTGCATCCGGTGGACCAGGTAATCGTGCCGAACACCGAATTGGGTGCCAGCTTGTTGGAAGAACACAAGGAAGACTATTCCATTTATTATGAAGCGCTCGTCCGCACCAAACTGACTGCACGCTTGAACAGTTTCCGCGATCCGGATTATGAGATTTGGAAAGAGGACTATCCTGAGTTCCGCACCGGCATCTTGAGTGGCGGTGTGTTCAGCGCGGATCAGGTCGGAACGGCCGGCAACCGCTATTATGCCCGCCGTCCGGATCATCTGGAGTCCGGATTCACCGTGTTCTTGGTGCCGGATACGGTGTTGCGGACTAAATATCCGCAGTATTTCGCTAAAACCAATTCTCCGGAAGAGAACCTGCAAGGGCTTTACAATCTGGCGGCTGAAAGATACGGCGATCCGGAGGATGAGAAGATTTTCGGTCTGAACGACATCGACCCGCGCACGGGACAGACTTACAAGGAGACGTGCTGGAACATGGATTCATTGTCCAACCCCCACAACCCGTTGTACTTGTTCATGTCTTATCACATCCTGGATCGTTTGTTTGAAAGTACGAACCGCATGATCAACTGCTGGGGCATTGACAACAACCGGGCCAATCCGACCGAATGGGTGGGCACCCTGCTGGATCATTCCATTCTGAAGTTGGAAAGAGTCTATCGTGCCGTGGATCCTTCCGTGGAGCAACATGAAAGTTATTACGTGAACCATGCGAATGCCACCGACTATTCGGATCGTGTGAAAGGGGCAATCATCACCCAGCCGGCCAACAACTTCTCCATGAACTGTGCCTATTACTACTTGGATGATGTGATCAGCTACGACAAGAAGGTGACGCGCGAAAAGGTGATGAACACGCGCATCCGCATGGATATGTCCACCATCTGGCCGGAAATGACGAACAATGACATCCGTCTGGCCGGGAACCCGTATGAACAGTATAGCGAGGCCTTGGACAACACGGAAGCCAGCCTGAACTACTACATTCCGGCAGGCTACCTGAAGAATACAACCGTAAGCGAGAACACCATCTTCTTCGTGCAACGCCCGAAGACGGAATGGTGGAACATGGGCGGCGACGAGTACAACTTCCTGGGCTCGAGCTACGACATTTCGTTCCGCCTGCCCAGCGTGCCTCCCGGCCAATATGAATTGCGCATGGGGTATGCCGGCATGATGGACCGCGGTATCGCCCAAATCTACGTCGGCCCCGAAGGTGGGGAAATCGAGCCTCAAGGCATGCCGATCGACCTGCGTTACCAGGCTACGAGTTCGGAAGTCGGTGGCGTATACGGAGCAAGCCTTACGGACGAAGAGCTGGCGGAAAACAACCGCGCCATGAAGAACAACGGTTACTACCGCGGGGCGGCCAGCGTGTTCAACTACAGGGGAGGCACGGGCAGCAAATATAAGATGCCGGGCCTGACCAACCAGGGGGATGAGGAATATGACAATACGAATCCCTACACCTATCGCCGCAAACTCTGCGACGTGACGGTGCAACCGGGCGTGCATACCACGTTGCGCATACGCTCCGTGTGGGTGCAAGGCAACAGCGGCTGCTTCATGATCGATTACATTGAGCTTGTGCCGTGGTCTATCTGCGGTCCCGGCGGATTGGGCGAAGATGAGAACTAATTACCATTTATGACGATTAAAGCAAATGAAGATGAAACTGAAATATATTGTACGAACGGGAGTTGCGGCGTTTGCCGCCGCAATTTCTGCCGTCTCCTGTACAGATACGTGGGATGAGCATTACAGTGTGGGCGGCATGGTGCCGGGTGCCACATTGTGGGAGAACCTGCAACAAGATGTGACGTTGCGTCCTTTTGTCAGTGTGCTGGATTCTTGCGGCTACGCTCCGGTGCTGAATTCGGCCGAGGTCTTTTCAATCTGGGCGCCGCAAATCACCGAACAGGAGGCACGCCAATTGATTGACACTTACCGCACGGAGAAAGCCAACCATGTGAACGATGACGACAACCAGACCATCCATCAGTTTATCCGTAACCACATCGCGTTGTTCAACCATCCCATTTCGGAACTGACGGACGACACGGTGCGCATGATCAACCGCAAGCTGATGGCGTTGACCCCGACCAGTTTCGGCGGGGTGGACATCGTGGGCGAACGGGTGCCCTCTTCCAATGGCGTATTGTATAAGCTGGATCATAAGGTCGGCTTCTTCCCGAATATCTGGGAACGGCTGCGCGCTGAAGCCACGGGCGGACCGGATGGTTTGGACAGCGTGGCCAACTACTTCCTGTTCTGGGAACGCGAGGAACTGGACGAGGAAGCCAGTGTGCCGGGCGGCATCAAAGACGGCCAGACGGTTTACCTGGACTCCGTGATGTACAATTACAACATGTGGTTCAACTCTTTCGGACGCATCGATTCGGAAGACAGTGTGTACTGGCTGCTGGCTCCGACCAACGAAGTGTGGGAGGCGAAAATTCCGGAATACCGCCGGTTCTTTGAATACCACGACGACCGTGCCGAAGACGGCGATTCCTTGCAGGATCTTTATGCCCGTCAGATGTTGCTCTCGTCGGCCTTCTTCAATGTGGCCCACCAGCCGGGCAATTTCAATCCCGAAAATCCCGACTCCATCTGTTCCACGGTCTACAACAGCTACTATCCGGGCTATTACCGTTTCGACCATCCCTTTGCCGCCGGCGGCATCCTGAACGGCCTGAGTCCCATCGAGTGCAGCAACGGCCGCCTGTATGCCACGCCGGAGTGGCGTGCGCCGGTGGAGAAAACCGCTTTCATGCGCGGAGTGAGAATCGAAGCCGAATATTCCACCAATTACAGTAGCGTGATTCTGGGACAAGGGGGCAAGTTGGACTCCATCGCCATTCAAACCTCGGTGGTCTCAGTACCGGACAATAGTCCCTTCGAAGTGTCCGGCGGGGCTTATCTGGAAGTCTTCGACACCCGCTCTGGTTGGAGCAATCAGCCGGAGGTGACTTTCCTTTTGCCTGGCAACCTGTCCAACTGTCCTTACGACATCAAGATCGTGTTCGCTTCTCCTTTGGCTGAAGGCAGCGTCAATGTCAACGACACGCTGTTGCGCCAAGTGGATGTGTGGTTGGGACAGTACGGTAGCACTTCATCTTCCCAGCCGAACCAAAGCCAATACTATTCGCTGACCACAGCTTATGATGTGCATGCTTATGAGAAGATGGACACGCTGACGTTGCACTGGGACGGTTTCCCGGTGTGCAGCTACGGAGAAGAGGATGCCCGGGTTTGGCTGAGAATC
The DNA here is from genome assembly GCA_944321975.1 of uncultured Paraprevotella sp. Classification (GTDB taxonomy): domain Bacteria; phylum Bacteroidota; class Bacteroidia; order Bacteroidales; family Bacteroidaceae; genus Paraprevotella. The sequence goes on along the minus strand of CALUNJ010000011.1, from coordinate 19,644 downwards.
CAGCAGACCTTTGCTGGTCCTCCTTCTTCCATGGGCATGAATAATTATAGCAACCATTTGTTGATCGACTGTATCCTCATGGTGCCTCGTCCGGACTTGATAAAAGAAGATGACCACTGATTGTAGAACCACTTTTAGAGCTTTAAGTAATGAAAAGATATAGATTCTATTGTTTGGCATTGTTGATGGCGGGGGCTTTGGGCGCCCAAGCCCAGGAAGAGGCTGCTGCCGACACGATGGCTGCCGCCCGTCCGGCCAATGCGATAAAAAAGAACGTGAAGACACGTCCGGTGAGCGGACGGGTATGCAGTGTGTCGTCCGGAACGCCGCTGGCGGGCGCACTGGTCAGCGTGAGCGGCTACGAGGGCTACAGTACGCTGACGGGCGAAGACGGGACCTATAAGCTGGATGTGCCCGAATATGCCACGGCATTGAAGGTCACCGCGCCCGACCACCATTCGGCGCGGGTCGGCCTGAACAAGTCCGGCACATTGCGCGATGTGATCCTCTATTCCACCATGACCCGTGCGAAATACGGCGTGGACGACAACATCCTGAATGTGGCCGAGGCGACCGACTTTTCCTATAGCCCCTCTCTGAACATCTCTTCCGAGATCGGCGACCAGCTCGGTGCCTATGTGCGCACCATTTCGCGCGGCGGAACGCCCGGCATAGGAAGTTACATGTCGATGAACGGCATCAACTCCTTGCACGCCAACGCCCAGCCGCTGATCGTGATTGACGGGGTGATTGTAGACCAGCAATATGACCGCAGCGTGATCCACGATGGCTTCTACAACGACATCCTGACGTCGTTCAATGTGAACGAGATCAAGAGCGTGGAAGTGATGGCCAACGGTACGGCTTTGTATGGCGCGAAAGGAGCCAACGGCGTCATCCTCATTGAGACCAAGCGCAACACGAGCCTGGCCACCAAGATCGACGCCACGGCTTCGGTGGGCATCACCTTGTTGCCCAAGCAGATCAAGATGATGAACGGGCAGCAGTTCAAGACCTATGCCTCGGACTTGCTGAAGACGACGAACACCAACGCCACCAGTTTCTCGTTCCTCACCACGGATCCGAGCAATTACTATTATGGCAAGTACAATAACAACACCGACTGGACGGATTACATCTACGACGAGGCTTTCTCGCAGAACTACGGCATTTCCGTCCAAGGAGGTGACGATATCGCCAGCTACTTCCTCTCGTTGGGCTACAACGGGGCGCAGAGCGTGCTGAACGACAATGACGTGGACCGCCTGAACATCCGTTTCAACACGGACATCAACCTGTTCAAGCACCTTTCTGTGCGTTTCGATGCCTCTTACAGCAATGTGACCCGCAACCTGAAAGACCAAGGCGCGCCGGCTTCTTATGACGAAGGCACGGTGACCTCCGTCAACTATCTCGGCTGGGTGAAGAGCCCGATGCTGAGCCCCTACTCTTATGCCAATGGCGTGATTTCCGACGTGGCTTATGACATTACGGACGAGAACTACCTGGACCAGGCTCTCGCCGGCATGGAGGACGTGAACTATCAGTTGGCCAACCCGGCCGCCATCAATGAGTACGGCACGGCGCAGAACAAGAATTATTTTGAGAATTCTTACACGAACATTGCCGTGACTCCCAAGTGGCAGTTCAACAAGCACCTGTACATCAGTTCGCTTTTCAGCTACACGCTGACCAATACGAACGATAAATACTATGTGCCCATCAATGGCGTGCCCAACTATTACGTGTCTTCCCTGGGCTTGACGATGGAGAATGAGATCCGCTCCATGTATGCTTCGCAAAACTCCGTGACGAGCGACACGAAGATCGCCTGGGAGAACCAGTACGGCGCACACAGCATCGACCTCATGGGCGGCTTCCGTTACATGAACGACCGCTACAAGGTGGACACGCAACTGGGCTACAACACTGGTAGCGACAAGACTCCGTTTATCAACGACACGGAAAACAAGCAGACTTCCGGTGCCAACAACCAATGGACTTCGGTCACATGGTATGGCCAGGCCCGTTATGACTACCGCAAGCGTTATTTCGTGGAAGGAAATCTGGCCGTGGAGAGTTCTTCCCGTTTCGGGAAAGAAGCCAAGGACGGTTTCAAACTCGCCGGCGTGCGTTGGGGCGTGTTCCCCGGCATACAGGCCGGCTGGGTGATGAGCAACGAAAGCTGGTTCGATGTCCCGGGTGTGGACTATGTGAAGTTGAGCATGGGATATGACGTGAGCGGCAACGACGGCATCGACTATGATGCCACCCGCACTTATTTCGAGAGCATCTTGTTCCAAGGCCAGGCCAATGGTCTCGTGCTGGGCAACATCGGCAACACGGAGTTGCAGTGGGAAACCACGCGCCGTTATAATTTCGGTGCCGACCTGAACTTCCTGAACAACCGTTTGAATGTGAAGGTCAATGTGTTCAAGAGCTGGACGGACAACCTGCTGACTTATCATGACCTGAACTTCATCACCGGTCTGGAAAACAACTGGGTCAACGGCGGTTCGCTGGAGAACAAGGGCTACATGATCAGTTTCAACGCCCATTTGCTGGCCAGACGCAACTGGAACTGGGAAGTCGGCGCGAGCGTGGGGCACTACAAGAACAAGCTGACCGCGCTGCCCGACGGGCAGAACTACGTGAAGGAAGAAGTCTACGGCGCGACCATCCGTTCCGAAATCGGCCAGCCGGTGAACCTGTTCTACGGCTACAAGACGGCGACGACTCCTTCCGGGACACATGTCTATGCCAACTCCACGGACGCGGCGAACGATGGCTTGTACATCCTCGGTGCCAACGGCATAGACCGGAATTATTTCGGCGCGGGCGACGTGAAGTTTGTGGACCGGAATGGAGACCATCGCATCAGCAGCGAGGACGACATGCAGGTCATCGGCGATCCGAATCCCGATATTTACGGTAACATCTTCACCTCGTTGAGCTACAAGCGGCTCCGTCTGGATGTGAACTTCAATTATAGCTTGGGGAACGACGCCTACAACTACCTGCGCTCGCAGCTGGAGGGCGGCAACCGCTTCATGAACCAGACGCTCGCGATGGTGAACCGCTGGAGCTATGAAGGACAGGTGACCGACATGCCGAAGGTGACGTGGGAAGACCCGATGGGGAACGCCCGTTTCAGCGACCGCTGGATTGAAGATGCCAGCTACCTGCGCCTGAAAGCCATCACGTTGAGCTATGAATTGCCTATCAACAGCACGTTCATCCACGGACTCACCTTCTGGGGGCAGGCCAACAATGTCTTCACCGTGACCAAATACCTGGGTGCGGATCCGGAATTCTCCATGAGCAACAGTGTGTTGGAACAAGGCATCGACCGCGGCCTGTTGGCCAACAGCCGCAGTTTCATGCTCGGTATAAAAATCAACCTATAAACTCAGCCTCTTATGAAACTGAAATCTTATATTCTTTCCATTGCGGCGGCTGCGGCCGGTGCCGGCTTCCTTGGCTCGTGCGAGGACATGCTCGAACCGACTTCGCAATATGTGATTTATGATGATGGCAGCCATTTGACCACGCCTGCCGACACGGCCAATTCCCTGATCGGCATCATCTACAAGTTGCAGGCAATCGGCGACCGCACCCACTTGCTGGGTGAGGTGCGCGGCGACTTCGTGAACGTGCTCCAGTCCGCCGACGCGGATTTGCAGGACCTCTACAATTTCAACGTGGGGGACGACAACATCTACAATAACCCGCGTGACTACTATGCGGTCATCAACAACTGCAACTATTTTATCGCCAATGCGGACACGAACGCCTACGACAACCGGGGCAACCGCATTTTCGAGAAGGAAATAGCCCAGGTGAAGGCCATCCGGGCCTGGACCTACCTGCAGCTGGTGCTGAATTATGGCCGCGTGCCTTTCTACGACAGGCCTTTGCTGACGGAACAAGACGCCGGCAATGTGAGCCTTGCCGATGCCGACCGCAAGGACATCGAGGGCATCTGCAATTACTTCATTCCCGACCTCTTGCCTTATAGCCTGACGGAGTGGCCGCAACTGCACACCGTGGGAAGCATCTTCATGCCCAACTGCTATTTCCCCGTGGACATGGTGCTGGGCGACTTGTACCTTTGGCGGGCTTCCGTCACGGGCAGCCGGTCGGACTACCGCGAAGCGGCGCGCTGCTATTTCCGTTGGATCATGGACACCCGCAATGTGGGAGACGGCCGATATAAGAGTCCTTATATCGTTTCGTGGAGCACTACGGTGGAATGGTATCGTTACACTTCGTCCCTCACGGGAACTTCTTATATCTCGAGCGATTCCTATTCCGGCAACCTTTTCGGCATGGCCTCGAGCCTTTACGGCAACGAGACTTTCACCATCATTCCGATGGACTCCGCTGCCAGCCAAGGCTATTACAACAAGGTGCGCGACTTGTACAACAACGCGGAAGTCGTGGGCATTGGCACCATCAGCGTGAATCCCGAGGTGCGGTACAGCATTACGCCTTCGGCCCACATCCAGGAGATCAGTGCGGCCCAGTCTTACTACTATCTGGGCGACGACGGCAATCATTATCCCGTGGTGGTGGACGAGGACGATGCCCTGCGCGAGGGCGACTTGCGTCTTTCCACGGTGTGGTCGAGCGGCACGTACAACACCACGACGGGCGGCATGGCCAGCAACGCTTCCTGGCAGTATATCGAAAAGGTGGCCAACCGCAACATTCCGGTTTATCGCAAGACTGACTGCTGGCTGCGCCTGGCCGAAGCTTTGAATGGCGGCGGATATCCGCGCCTGGCCTATGCCATCCTGGCCACGGGAATCAGCGAGGACATCGTGAACGACAGTGTGCTGGCTTATTGCAGCGAGTCGGATGCCGCCTTTATCCGCGAATTGGACGGTTTGGGCGAGGGCTACAACTTCCGGAATTTCATTGCCCGCAACGGGGTCATGGACACGGGAGCGGATACCTACAACAACATCGGCCTCCATTCCCGCGGGAGCGGTTATGCCGAGCTGAATCCCGATTACGCTTACCCGATGGTGGACTCCCTGGATGCGGAAGGCCAGCCCGTCAACGGTTATCAAGGGCAGAGCCGCGTGGCGTGGGCGCAGGAGAACCTGGCCGCAGAGCAGCTCAGCGTGGACAGCATGATCCTCAACGAAATGGCTTTGGAAACTTGTTTCGAGGGCAAACGCTTCTACGACTTGATGCGCTTTGCCAAGCGTTACCACAAGAACGAGTGGCTGGCTGATCCCGTCAGCAAGCGTAACGGCGAGGAAAATCAGGACATGGCGCTCTATAACCTCCTGATGACGGAAAGCAATTGGTACATGAACTGGAAAAATCAAATAGGCATGTAGCCGTTGTGTTTTTCAGATAGAGCATATGTTTACGTGTGGAAGCCGTGCCTCTTGGGGGAATCCCGGAGGTGCGGCTTTTGCCTTTCCGGCACTTTTATATCGTTTTTTTTATGGCGGATTTTTCAGGAAGATGGGCTTCCGGCCTTCCTCTCCGGCCAGCTCTCTCTTTCGCCGCAGGCGGGTTGCCGGGTGAGAGTGTCCCCCCTGCTCCTTGTAAACCCTCCGGATGGGGTGTTTTTGCAATTAATTTGCAATCAGGTGGTTATACCTTGTCTTGAGGCGCATGGATTTTTCTCAAGCGATTCACGTTTTTTTTTCAAGCGATTCACATTTTTTTCTCAAGCGAAAATTTCCGGTTGCTCTTGCCGGTGTTGTTCAAAATCCGTGTGCCCCTGCGTGTTTGTCCCGAAAACCTCCGCTGCGATGCTTTCCGCCATGAGTGGGCTTGCCTCGTTTCCGGGTGTGCGGCTGCTGCCGGCCGGATTTTTGCTTCCCCGCGGGGTGTCCGGGTTTGCGGACCGGGGACTTTTCGGGTCGCCTCCTTTTTCCGGTAATTTGTTGTTTCCTTTACAAACCTCCGCGCTTTCCTTTTGGGTGCCTGTTGGTGCTCCTCATGTGGCTTGCGGTTTTTTTCTGAAATACACGAGAGAATGAAAAAAAAATTGTATTTTTGCCCAAATTTTAGCAGAATAGGAAAGAATAAGATACGATATATGGCAAACAAATTCGCAGAACGTACGCATTTGGACCTCACCGAGGTGAACAAGGAGGTGCTGAAGATGTGGGACGAAGCCGACATCTTCCACAAAAGTATGACGGAACGTGAAGGTTATCCTTCTTTCATTTTTTATGAAGGGCCTCCTTCTGCCAACGGCCATCCGGGCATCCACCATGTGTTGGCACGTTCCATCAAAGACACGTTCTGCCGTTTCAAGACCATGAAAGGTTTCCAGGTGAAGCGGAAGGCGGGCTGGGACACGCACGGGCTTCCCGTGGAACTGGGCGTGGAAAAAGAATTGGGCATCACGAAAGAAGACATCGGCCGGACGATTTCCATAGAGGATTACAACCGCAAGTGCCGCACGAACGTGATGAAATACACGGCCGAATGGACCGACCTGAGCCATAAGATGGGCTATTGGGTGGACATGGAACATCCTTATATCACTTATGACAACAAATACATCGAGACCTTGTGGTGGCTCTTGCAGCAGCTTTACCGCAAGGGACTGCTCTATAAAGGCTACACCATACAGCCTTATTCCCCCGCCGCAGGGACGGGGTTGAGTTCGCACGAGCTGAACCAGCCGGGATGTTACCGCGACGTGAAGGACACTACGGTCACGGCCCAGTTCCGCATGACCGACCCGCGCCCGGAGATGACGGGGTGGGGGGAGCCTTGTTTCCTGGCATGGACCACCACGCCGTGGACCCTTTCGTCGAACACCGCCCTTTGCGTGGGGCCGAAGATCGAATACGTGTGTGTCCGCACTTATAACGCCTACACGGGGCAGCCGGTGACGGTCGTGATGGCCAAGGCCCGCATGGGGGCCTACTTGCATCCGGAGGGGGGCGAACGGCCTTTGGAGGACTACAAGCCCGGCGACAAGGTGGTGCCCTACCGCGTGGTGGGAGAATGTCTGGGGGCGGACTTGGCAGGCATGCACTATGAACAGCTCCAGCCGTGGGTGAATCCCGGCGAGGGGGCTTTCAGGGTGATTTTGGGCGATTACGTGACGACGGACGAAGGCACGGGCATCGTGCATATCGCTCCCACGTTTGGTGCGGACGATGCTTTCGTGGCCAAGGCGGCCGGCATTCCGCCGATGCATCTGGTCGACAAAAAAGGCGAGTTGCGCCCGATGGTCGACTTGACGGGAAAATTCTACCGGATTGAAGACCTCGACGAGGATTTCGTGCGCCGCTGTGTGAATGTGGAGGCTTACCGCCCGTGGGCCGGCCAATTTGTGAAGAATGCTTACGACCCCGCGAAAACGGAAAAGGACGAGACGCTGGACGTGGCAATCTGCATGGACCTGAAACAGCGCGGCCTGGCCTTCAAAATAGAAAAGCACGTGCATAGCTATCCACATTGCTGGCGCACGGACAAACCTATTCTATATTATCCGCTGGATAGCTGGTTCATCAAGAGCACGGCTGCCAAGGAACGCATGATGGAGCTGAACCGGTCCATCAAGTGGAAGCCGGCATCGACCGGGACCGGCCGTTTCGGAAAGTGGCTGGAGAACCTGAACGACTGGAACCTGAGCCGCAGCCGTTATTGGGGCACCCCCCTGCCGATCTGGCGGTCGGAGGAGGGAGAGGAAATCTGCGTGGGTTCGGTGGCCGAACTTTACGCGGAGATCGAGAAGTCCGTCGCTGCCGGGCTGATGGCCGAAAACCCGCTTAAAGCCAAAGGCTTCGTGCCGGGCGACTACCGCCAGGAGAACTACGACCGCATAGACCTCCACCGCCCCTTTGTGGACGAGGTGGTCCTGTTAAGCCCGTCGGGCAGGCCGATGAAGCGCGAAACCGACTTGATCGACGTGTGGTTCGATTCTGGCGCCATGCCTTACGCGCAAATCCATTATCCGTTTGAGCACAAGGAGGAGTTTGACGCGCGCACCGTTTATCCGGCAGACTTCATCGCCGAAGGGGTGGATCAGACGCGCGGCTGGTTCTTCACCCTGCATGCCATTTCCACGATGGTGTCCGACAGCGTGGCCTACAAGGCCGTGATTTCCAACGGACTGGTGCTGGACAAGAATGGCAACAAGATGTCCAAGCGTCTGGGCAACGCCATAGACCCCTTTGCCACCATTGAGAAGTATGGCTCGGATGCCGTGCGCTGGTACATGTTGACCAATTCTTCGCCTTGGGACAACCTGAAGTTCGACGAGGCCGGCGTGCAGGAAGTGAGCCGGACGTTTTTCGGCAAGCTGTTCCAGACCTATTCCTTCCTGACCATGTATGCCAACGTCGACGGCTGGCATTATGCGGAAGCCGACGTGCCGATGGCGGAACGCCCGGAAATTGACCGCTGGATTTTGTCGGAGCTGAACACGCTGGTGAAGAATGTGGAGGCCTGCTACGAGGATTATGAGCCGACGAAGGCCGGACGCCTGATAGAAACCTTTGTCATCGACAATGTGAGCAACTGGTACGTGCGGCTGAACCGCAAGCGTTTCTGGGGCAACACCATGGGAACCGACAAACTGTCGGCCTACCAGACGCTTTATGCCTGCCTGGAAACCGTGTCCAGGCTGATGGCGCCCATCGCGCCGTATTATGCCGACCGTCTTTACACCGACCTCACGGCGGCCACCGGGCGTGCGGAGGCCGAGAGCGTGCATCTGGCCACCTTCCCCGTGTGTGACGAGGCCCGGATCGACAAGTCCTTGGAATACCGCATGGAGCTGGCACAACAGATCACCTCGATGGTGCTTTCCTTGCGCAAGAAGGAGAAAATCATCGTGCGCCAGCCCCTGCAGTGCATTGCCATCCCGGTGGGCGACACCGCGCGCCAGCAGAGCATTGAAGCCGTGAAACAGCTGATCCTGGACGAAGTGAACGTGAAAGAGTTGCGCTTCGTGGAAGGCGACGGCATGTTGGTGAAGAAGGTGAAGTGCAATTTCCGCACGATGGGCAAGAAGTTCGGCAAGCTGATGAAGGCCGTGGCCGCCGCCATGGAAAAACTGCCGCAGGCGCAAATCGCGGCCCTGGAGGCTTCGGGCACCTTGGACGTGGCCTTGGAAAGCGGGGAGACGGTTACGGTCGACGCGGCCGACGTGGAAATCTTCAGCGAAGACATTCCGGGATGGACCGTGGCCAACGAAGGAAGCCTGACGGTGGCCTTGGACATCACCCTGACCGACGGGCTGCGTGTGGAAGGCGCGGCGCGTGAAATCGTGAAACGCGTACAGAACCTGCGTAAGGAGCAGGGCTTCGAGATCACCGACCGCGTCGCCGTGACGCTTTCCCATTCGCCCCTGACGGACAAGGCAGTGGCGGATTATGGAGACTATATCCGTGGGCAGGTGTTGGCCAACACGTTGACGGTGGCCGATGTGGAGAACGGTGCGGAACTGGAAATCGACGGGCAGAAAGTGGCTGTGAAAGTAGTCAAAGATTAGCAATATATTAACCCTTACCATTGAAGACATTATGGCAGAGAAAACACGTTATTCGGATGAAGAACTGGCCGAGTTCAAGCAACTGATCCTGGACAAGCTGGCTGTGGCCAGAAGAGACTATGAGAGCATGATGGGCACGCTGATGAACACGGACAACAACGGGGTGGACGACACGTCGCCCACCTATAAGGCGTTGGAGGAAGGGGCAAACACGCAGACGAAAGAAGAACTGGCCTTGCTGGCCGCCCGCCAGCAGAAGTTCATCAAAGGGCTGGAGGCCGCCTTGGTGCGCATTGAGAACAAGACCTACGGAATCTGCCGCGTGACGGGCAAACTGATTCCGAAGGAGCGTTTGCGGCTCGTGCCCCATGCCACGTTGAGCGTGGAGGCTAAAAACCAAAGATAATGGGGAAAAAGGAAGGAGAGGGGAAACCCTGGCTCACGCAGGGGCGTCTGGCCGTGCTGGTCATTGTGGCGGTGTTGGTGGCGGACCAGCTGATCAAGATCGCGGTGAAGACGAACATGTACATGCACGAGAGCATCCGCGTGACCGACTGGTTCTACATCCTTTTTACTGAAAATCCGGGCATGGCGTTCGGATGGGAGTTCTTCGACAAACTCTTTCTGACGTCTTTCCGCATCGTGGCCGTGGCTGTCATCGGGTATCTCCTTTACCGGATCATCCGGAAGGGGGTGCCGACAGGCATGGTGGTGTGCGTGGCCCTGATTGTGGCCGGCGCGGCAGGCAATATTATCGACTGCGTGTTCTATGGGCTGATCTTCAATAATCCGCCCGCACCTTTTGTGGCCGATTTCGTGCCTTTCGGCACAGGCTACGAAAGCGCGTTCCACGGCAAGGTGGTGGACATGTTCTATTTTCCCATTATCGACACCTATTGGCCGGAATGGATGCCTTGGGTCGGCGGGCGGCATTTCGTGTTTTTCAGTCCGATTTTCAATTTCGCGGATGCCGCGATCAGTTGCGGCATCATCGCGCTGCTGATTTTCTATCATAAACGCATATCCCAGTAAGCGAGTGCCGGTCATGAGAGTGTGGAAATCTTTGTGCAAAACCATCTGCCTGTCCACGGGGCTTTGGGCTTTGTCGGCCTGTAAACCCGGAGTGCCTTCGGGGCTGATACAGCCTGACGACATGGAGGAAATCCTCTATGACTACCATCTGGCCCAGGCTATGGCCGAGACCGGCGGCCGCCGGGACAGCGTGGATGTCAGACGTTACCGTTATGTGCGCGCCGTGTTTGACAAATACGGCATCACGGAAGCCGAATTCGACACGGCCATGGTGTGGTATTCCTCGCATGCTTCTTATCTGAACGAGATGTACCAGCGTCTTCGTGAGCGTTATGGCGACCATGTGGCCGCCTTGGGCGCGGCCACGGGCGAAGGAGACCTGTATGCCAATCTGGATGCCCAAGGCGACACCGCCAATATCTGGCAAGGGCAGGCTTTCCGCGTGCTGAAGCCGCGCTTTGCGGAAGACCGTATGACTTTCACCCTGAAAGCCGACACCACATTCCACCGTGGAGATGATTTGTTGTGGCGGTTTGACGCCCGCCATATTTCGCGTGGCCGCACGAGCGAGACTTACGCGGGATTCTACGTGCGGTATGACAACGACTCCACGGCCGGGGTCACGCAACGGTTGTATTCCACCACGCGGGCTCAATTGCGCTTGGCCGGCGACACGGCGCATGCCATCCGTGAGATCCGCGGTTTTGTGTACTGTAAACCTGTGGACACGGACGAAGATGAACGTTTGTTGGTGTTGCACAACCTCATGCTGGTGCGTTTCCACCGGAAGGCAGAACCCGAACAGGCAGACACGGCGCGGGCTTCCGCGATGGGTGCGGACAGTTTGGGTGCGGTTGCCGATACCGCGTCGCGTCACGTGCCGGCCGGCACCAATCGCCGCTTGTCGCCGACGGAGTTGCGCGACAGCCGTCCTGTGGAACGTTCCATCAAAGTGGTGAAAGAAAAGCCCTATCGGGTGATACGTGGTAATGCGCGTGCTCCGCGCGGATCTCGCGAAGGCCGATGACCCGTTATTATGCCTGTCATCGGCTTTATTTCCCGGACGGGACTTTCCGGGCTTTCCGTGTCGTGGGCGTGGACGGCGACGGGTGTTATGCGGGCGATGCGCCCTTGGAGGGTGAGCAGGCCGGTGTGGCCTGGATCGGCGGTTGTTGCCTGCTGTGCCCCGAAGGGCGGTTGTTGCGTCCCGGAAGCACGTTGGCAGAGGCTTGCCGGCAAGCCTCTTGCGGCGATGTGTCGCCACGCTGGTGGTTGTGGCAGGCTTGCGGCCTCCCGTTGGATGCGCAGGATCTTCCCGTGCGCGTGTGGCGGCGTTTGCGTTGAGAAAACTTCAGCGCCCCCCTTTTGCTCATGAATAAAAAAGTTTGTTCAGGAATGTGTCTTTATCCCGTGCCCTGGCCGTGCCGTTCATTTGCGTGACTGCCGCCTGAATTCGGCGCATACGACCGCTGTGGCCACTGCCACATTCAGGCTTTCCGAAGTGGGGCATCCTGCCGGGTAGTTGGGGATGTGCAGGCGTCGGCCGATGCTTGCGCTGACTTCGGGGCTGATGCCGTTGCCTTCATTGCCCATGACGATGATGCCGTTGGGGGTGAGCGGTTGGGCGTAGAGGTCTTTCCCGTCAAGGAACGTGCCGTAGACGGGAATGTGTGGCGGAAGTTCCGCCAAGGCATCGGCCAGCCGCAGGTAGTGGACATGCACGCGGGCGAGTGCGCCCATGGTGGCTTGTATGGTTTTGGGATTGTAGATGTCGGCCGTGTCGGGGGAACAAAAGATATGGGCAATGCCAAACCAGTCGGCCAACCGCACGATGGTGCCCACGTTGCCGGGGTCTTGCACCCCGTCGAGCGCCAGGCACAGGCTTTGTGCGGCGATTTCTGAGGGAGGGGCGGTTTCAGTCCGTTGGCGGAACAGGGCCAGCACGTCCTGCGGATGCTGCTGCAGGCTGGCCCGCCGTAGTTCTTCCGGACTGACGCCTGTGACTTCCGTTCCTTTTGCCCGGAGATTTCCGGTGAGGGCCTTGTGCTTGTCCAGCCATTCTTCCGATGCGGCGAGGTAGGCGCATTCGAATGCCGGGAGCAGGTCTTCCACCAGCTTGTGTCCTTCCGCAACGAACAGCCGGCTTTCTTTGCGGTATTTCTTCAGTTCAAGCGAACGGATGAGTTTGATTTTGTTTTTGCTAATCATGTCGTGGGGTTCAATTCTCCTGCAAATCTAAGAAGTAATTTCCGAATATGTCGAAAAAATAGTGTACTTTTGCAGGAATAAATCTCTGTTATGCGGAAACTTTTGTATGTTTGGTGGGGAATGACGCTTCTTGTGCTGCTGAATGCCTGTTCGGCCACGAAGTTTATTCCCGACGGTGAATACATGCTGGAGAATGTTTCTGTGAAATCCGAAAGCAAGGAATTGGATGCGGCCCTCTTGAAAGGCTACATCCGGCAACATCCCAATTCCAAGTGGTTCAGCCTGCTCAAAGTGCCGATGGGGCCTTATGCCCTCTCCGGGCGCGACACGACCAAACGCATCAACCGTTTTCTGCAGCGGATCGGCGAAGCTCCGGTGGTTTTCGACACGCTCCTGGCAGACCGCGCACAGGCGAATATGCTTTCCGCCGTGAAAAACCTGGGATTCCTGCAGGCGCAAGTGCGGCAAAAGCGGGAGTCCAAAGGCAAGAAGGTCAAGTTGACCTATGTGGTGGTACCCGGCGAGAGGTACCGTGTGCGGGAAATCGGCTTCCAGGTGGAGGACACGGCGGTGGCCGGCATTTTGCGGCAGTATGCCTCCCGTTCGTTGTTGCAGTCCGGCATGCCGTTTGACCTGAACCAACTGGACGCGGAACGGGAACGGATCAGTTCGCGGCTGCAGAACAGCGGTTATTATAAGTTCAACAAAGAATATGTGCGCTATGAGGCAGACACCTGCGTGGGCGGGCATGAGGTGGATTTGCAAGTGCAGATCCCGTTGTATCGTGCTTCATCCTCCGCCGATTCAGCGGCCCATCCGCGTTATGTCGTTCGCCATGTGTCGTTCGTCAGCGACCCGGCGGCTCATGAAAGCCCGCTTGACACGATGGCGCAGGACAGCGTGGTCTATGCCGGATTCCCCATTTACTATCGGGGAAAGTTGCCTTTCCGGCCTTCCGTGTTGGTGCAAAACAACGCCATAGAACCAGGGGGGGGCTACCGGGAACGCGACGTGCAGCGCACCTATGGCAACTTGGGGCAATTGGGGGCTGTGATGTTCTCCAACATCAGGATGGAGGAATCCGACAGCGTGCCGGGAGAATTGGATTGCACCATCACCGTGCATGAGAACAAGCCGCGTTCCGTGGGAGCGGAAATTGAAGGGACGAATACAGCCGGCGACCTCGGGGCGGCCTTGTTGTTGACTTATCAGAACCGCAACCTTTTCAAGGGGTCGGAGTTGTTCTCGTTGAAACTGCGCGGGGCGTTCGAGGCTATTACGGGGCTGGAGGGTTATAGTGACCAGAACTACATGGAAGTGAGCGTGGAGGCGGGGCTGACTTTCCCCAACATGAGGCTCTTCCGTTTCAACGGCCGCGAACGGGGCATGGTGCGCGCCACGTCTGAAATATCTCTGTTGTATGACTCACAGAACCGGCCGGAATTTCACCGCAGGGTGTTGACCGGCGCTTTGCGCTATCGCTGGCACAGTCCGAACGGCTTGTTGCGCCACCGTGTGGATCTGATAGACTTGAACTATGTCTATATGCCGTGGATTTCGGAAACTTTCCGTCGCGATTACCTGGAGGACGAGACAGACCGCAACGCCATCCTGCGCTATAACTACGAGAATCTTTTCATCATGCGTTTGGGGTATAGCTTTACTTATAATTCCCAGCGGAATGCCACGAGCATCGCGGATTATGGAAGCAATGCCTTGGGCATCCGTTTCAGCGTGGAGTCGGCGGGCAATCTGCTTTACGGGTTTTCCAAGTTGTTCGGGACAAACCGGAACGGCGACGGCCAATACACCCTCTTCAACATCGCATACGCGCAATATCTGAGGGGGGACTTTGACGTGAGCAAAAGTTTTCGTTTTGACGACCGTAACTCGTTGGCCTTGCATTTGGGAGTGGGGGTGGCTTATCCTTATGGGAACTCAACGGTTTTGCCTTACGAAAAGCGCTATTTCAGTGGAGGGGCAAATAGTGTGCGCGGTTGGTCGGTGAGGGAACTTGGGCCGGGACGTTTCACGGGAGGCGACGGACGTATTGATTTTATTAACCAGACGGGCGACATCAAATTGGATATCAATGCGGAGTATCGCACGTTCTTGTTTTGGAAACTCCACGGTGCGGTGTTTGTGGACGCAGGAAATATCTGGACCATCCGCGACTATGCCGAACAGCCCGGAGGCCAGTTCCGCTTGAATAGTTTCTGGAAAGAGATTGCCGTGTCTTACGGTTTGGGATTCCGTTTGAATTTTGATTATTTCATCTTGCGCCTCGACGGGGGCATGAAGGCCGTCCATCCGGCTTATACGGACGCCCGCCGCCATTTTCCACTCATTCACCCGAATTTTAAGCGCGATTTTACTCTTCACTTCGCAGTGGGCCTTCCATTTTGACGAGCCAGCGCCGCCCGCGTTTCACCAACGGTATGGAAAATTCAGCTTTGTCGAGGATGCGTCCTTCGGTCTGTTCCAGCGAGTCGGCCGCCAACATGCCGCACACCTTGCAAGTGGCAGTGGCTGTGCTGTCTGTGGTGAGCCTGCAGTTGATGGAAGCGACGTAAGCCTCTTCCTCCGCTTGCCGCACGGCTTCGAGGTCGCCTTCCGTGAGGTTCGAGGCGCGGAATACGATCCATTTCCGTGATTCCGGCGTGCATTTTTCGAAGGCCTCGTCGAAGTGCAGGTTGAAATAGCATTCGGCAAAGGCTTTGGCTTGTGCGGCAACCTTTTCTTCTTCCTCGCTTGTGCAGGCTGTGAGGAGCCCGCTTGCAAGCCAGCACAAGACGGCTGGTTTTATTCTTGTTTTCGTCATTTTTTGCTGTTTTTGTGTCATTCGTCCGGGAGGTTTTCCGACTTACCGGAACATTCCCTATTTTTGCATTCCGCAAAGATAATGCTTTCTTGGGGTTCAGGATGCATTTCAGCGGGATATTCACAGATTGATTGAAAGGTTCAGAATGAAAATGAAGACGATGACGAGACGATTTATGCTGGCGTTCATAGGGGGAATGTGGGGAATGGCCTTGCTGGCCGCCCGCCCGGGAAGCGAGGGGTTCCGCCTTCGGTTTGTGGTTTCGCCGGCCGTACAGAAATCTTCTGCCGGACCACAGAGGCAAGTGGCGGTGGAAGTGACCGCCATGGGGGAAAAGGAAGGAAGGGCTGTGCTGACCATGGCGGGGGAGTCCAAGGAGGTGGATTTGTCCGGACAGGCACCGATGGTGGCGTTTGATTTGGCCGAGGCCGACTCGCCCCGCACGTGGCCTGTGGTGTTGGCCGTGGACGGGCAAGAGAAAGCGCGTGCCGAGGTGGTTGTGGAACCGGCTCGCCATTGGCAGGTGAATTTGGTGCAGCACACCCATACCGACATTGGCTACACCCGTTCGCAGACGGAAATCCTGGCAGAGCATTTGCGCTATATTGATTATGCTCTCGACTATTGTGATGCGACAGACGATTATCCGGAACCGGCCAGGTTCCGCTGGACGTGTGAAGCCGCTTGGGCCGTAGGAGAATACTTGGAGAAACGCCCCGCGGAACAAGCGGAGCGGTTGCGGAAAAGAATCCAGGAAGGGCGCATAGAGTTGGGCGCGATGTATCTGAATTTCGACGAGTTGCCTGGAGAACGTCTTTTGGCTTCTTCGCTTTCCGTCCTTGAGGACATCCGCAAGCATGGCATGCGGGTGGAACTGGCCATGCAGAATGACGTGAATGGCATCGGATGGTGTTTTGGGGAGTTCTTTCCAGACGCTGGTGTGAAATATCTGAATATGGGCACTCACGGGCATCGTGCCTTGATCTGTTTCGACAAGCCGACCGTGTTCCGGTGGGAGTCTCCTTCCGGGAAAACCGTTTTGGCCTATAGGGCGGAACATTACCATCAAGGCAATTATTTCGGGGTGCATGCGCCGGAGGACTTCGCCCGTTTTGAGAAAAATCTGCTGGACTATTTGCAGCAACTGGCCGGAAAGGGATATCCTTATGATGTTTGCGTGTTGCAGCATTCCGGCTATTTGACGGACAACGCGCCCCCTTCCACGAAAAGTTGCGAGATGGTGAGGCTTTGGAATGAGAAATACGAATGGCCGAAGTTGCGCACAGCCGTGGCTACGGATTTCTTCAAAGAGGTGGAGCGGAATTATGCCGGGCTGATTCCAACGATACGCGGGGCATGGCCGGATTGGTGGACCGACGGGTTCGCTTCGGGGGCGCGGGAGGCGGCCGTTTTCAGAAAGGCGCAGGCGCAGGCTACGGCTGTACGAAGCGGGCTTTCGTTAGCCCTGATGGCATGTGGAAGTTTGCCCGAAGGGACTGTGCAGGACTTGGAGGCTGTGGACGAAGCCCTGCTTTTCTATGGCGAACACACCTTTGGCTATTGTGAGAGTGTGCGTGACCCTTATGGGGCAGACACTTGGGAACAGCGTTCGCTGAAACAGTCCTATGCCTGGGAGGCTCATCGGCGCGCGGGGTTGTCGGGCGAGACGGCCATGGGCATCTTGCAGGCGGTGGTGCCAAAGGCCGAGGTGCCTTCAATTGCGGTCTTCAACACGTTGAATTGGGCGAGAAGCGGTGTGGCCCGGGTGTATGTCGATCATCAGATCTTGCCGAGAGGGAAGGCGTTTGAAATCACGGATGCCCGCGGAAACCGGATTCCTGCCCAGGCGGGCGAAAGCCGTTCGGACGGCACGTATTGGAATTTGTATGTGAAAGAGGTGCCGCCATTGGGCTTTGCCCGTTATTTTATCAGGGTGGGAAATGAACCGGCCGCGGCTTTTCCGGCGGAGGAAAGAAGCGAGCGGGTGGAGAACGACTGGTACGCGATCGACTTTGATTTCGAGCGAGGGACCATCCGCAGGATTTATGACAAGGAACTGGGGAAAGAGTTGCTGGATGGCGAAACAGAGTGGGGCTTTGGAGAGTTCATTTATGAAACGATAGACGACCGGGGGGCTTTGGAACAGCGGCGTTTTCCGCGTTTCACCCGCCGCCATCCGGAGAAGCTCCGTTTCGACGCTTTTGAAAAAGGGGAAATTTGGGATGCCTATCGCTTCAAGGGCGAGACTGCTGCCGGGGTCGGTGCCGACAACTTGGTGGTGGAATACCGCGTGTTTCATGTGGAAAAACGAATAGAAGTAGTCTACGGCTTGCGCAAAAAGGATGTGACGGATCCCGAGGGGGTCTACGTGGCCTTCCCTTACCGGTTGGACAATGGGAAAATATATCTGGAAGTTCCAGGGGGCGTGATGGAGGCCGGCACGGAACAGATCCCGGGTTCGTCCAATGACTGGTACACCGTGCAGGGATTTGCTGCGGCACGCAGTGCGGAGGGGCAGATTGTGACGGGAAGCCCGGAAATCCCCTTGATGCAATTTGGCGCGATCAACACGGGGCGTTATCAGGCGGGCGCGGTGCCGCAGGGGACGGCCATGTATTCCTGGCCGATGAACAATTACTGGACCACGAATTTTAACGCGGACCAGTTCGGAGGGTTGGAATGGAGCTATTTCATGACTTCTTCGACCGATCCTTCGCCGGACTACGCCACTCGTTTTGCGTGGGGCTGCCAGGTGCCTTTCTTGACACGGGTGTTGCAGGCAGGCCAGCCCGGCGAGCGGAGCGGCGGGCAAAGCGTGGCCTCGTTATTGACGGTTGCCCCGTCCAATCTTTTGTTGGTCGACATGAAGCCTTTGGAGGGAAATTCCGTGATGCTTCAATTGAGGGAAATTGCCGGCCGGCAGGCCGTCTTTTCGGCTTCCTCCCCGGTCGTGGATTTGCGTAAACCCGTGGCTTGTGATGCGACGGGGCGCGAGTGCCCCTCGAAAGATGGCGTGACGTTCAAGCCTTGGGAGACTCGTTTCGTGAAATTGAGATGGTAGGAGGAAAGTGTGCCGGAAAAGACGGGGTTGTATTTGTTAGTTCTTGTTTGTTTTTGTATTTTTGCATAAACGAAATTAAGACATGTTGAATTTTATTTGTCTGGGAAGTGGGAGTAGCGGGAATAGCTACTTCCTCTTTTCGGAATATTATGGCATATTGATAGATGCGGGAATAGGGATAAGGACCCTGAAGAAGCATTTTTGTGCCAACGGCCTTTCTTTGGGGCAGATCAAGGCTGTGCTGATCACCCACGACCACACAGACCACATCAAATCCGTGGGTGCTTTGTCGAACGAATTGGGCATTTCTGTGTTTGCCACGGAAAAGGTGCACGAAGGGATTCGGCGGAATTATTGCGTCAATCCCAAGCTGGATCTGAAAAACGTGCGCGTTTTGCAGAAGGAGCATTCTTTCCGTTTGGGATGTTTTGAGATTACGCCTTTCGAAGTGCCGCATGACAGCAGCGACAACGTGGGGTACAGCATTCAGTATGCCGATGTGAACTTTTGCCTGATCACGGATGCCGGCCATGCGACAGAACGTTTCGGGAAATATGTGGAAAAGGCGAATTACCTGGTGCTGGAGGCAAACCATGATGAGGACATGTTGATGAAGGGTGCTTATCCGGCTTATCTGAAAGGACGGATCAGGGGGGAATACGGGCATCTGAGCAACAAGTCGGCGGCCCGGGTGCTGTCCGACCACATTACGGAAAAGCTTCGCCATGTGTGGCTTTGCCATCTCAGCGAGGAAAACAATCATCCTGAACTGGCCCGGAAGACGATAGACACCCATTTGCGTTCGTTCGGCATTATCGCCGGAAAGGATTTCCAACTCGATGTGTTGAAGCGCAGAACGCCTTCTTCTATCTATTGCTTGAGTGAAAAGTGAAAAAAAAGAGCCGAATGTTTGGCCGGTTGGATTAAAATGCCTAACTTTGCACTCGCAAAATAAAAAAGATGCGTCCTTAGCTCAGTTGGTAGAGCAATTGACTCTTAATCAATGGGTCCAGGGTTCGAGCCCCTGAGGGCGTACGA
>CALUNJ010000010.1 GCA_944321975.1 uncultured Paraprevotella sp. | reverse complement strand
CGAAAGCCATCATCCTTCTGATCACGTATGACTGCAATCTGCGCTGTTCCTATTGTTATGAGCCTAAAAAAGCCCATCACAAAATGAGTGCAGAGACGGCAAAATCATGTCTCAAGAAAACGATAGAAGCATTGAATGAAGACTATGACAGCGTAATTGTGCAGTTTATGGGAGGAGAACCATTACTTAGCTTTGATTTAATCAAAGAAGTTTCTGAATGGCTGTGGGCACAAACATTTAAGGTCAAAATACGAAATGTCCATGCGCCAACTAATGGTACGCTCCTAACATCAGAGATGAGGAAATGGCTAAAAAATAATAAAGAACGATTTAGTCTTGCGTTGAGTTTCGATGGGGATATTTTAATGCAAAATTTGAATCGCAGTAGTTCTGCCAATGGCATTGATTTGTCTTTTTTTGCAGGGACATTTCCTGATGTGTCAATTAAAATGACTTTGTCTCCAGAAACTATAGGCCATTTCTATGATGGCTATAAATTTCTTATAGAGGCCGGTTTTAAGCAGATAGGACCTACATTGGCGATTGGCGACAATATAGGTTGGCGAAAAGAACATCTTCAGATGCTGAAGCATCAATTAGATTTATTGGTTGATTATTTCGTAAATCACCCAGAAATTGAACGGGTGGGAAACCTGGCGTTGCCCGTGTGGGACATACTTTATGAAGATGCCATCGACCATACATGCCGCGTGGGTCGTGACATCGTTTGCTACGATTATAACGGCAAGGAATATCCATGTCACATTTTCTCTCCCATCGCAATGAATGTTGAGAAAGCCCTAAAATCCACTACCATTGATTTTGAGGAGATAAGGAATTACCCAAGCCCGTGTAAAAGGTGCAGGCTCAATAAGGTGTGTTCACGGTGCTTCGGTATAAATTTCAGGGACAGAGGGGATTGTATGATGCCGTCGTCATTCGATTGTGCGCAGTTCAAATTATTCTTTTTTGCTAATTGCAAAATCCAAACCCGCTTAGCAATAAAAAATGACGATTGCCAAATGCAAGACCTCATGAATAAAGTAATCAGAATGTTAAACTAATTAATTAATAAATAAAATGTCAGAATTAGAACAACTTTCAAATCTTGAGCATCTTGATGAATTGAGTTCCGATGCGATAGAGAGTATGGGCGAGGTTTTGCCTATTGAAAACGATCAGGAAGTAATGCCTGAAACCGAGAAACCAAAAATTGAAGAAATCAAAAACAAGGCAAATATTTCTTTTAGCGGAGGAAATTGTTTGTGCTCTTGTGACTTAACCTGCACTCGTGCGTAAAAATGTTTGTTATGAATACAAAAACTATATCCTATACATTCCCTGATGGGCGCGTATATGTCGGGACGATTGAGAACAATCGCCCTAATGGAATCGGAACGATGACCTTTCCTAATGGTGATGTTTTCGAAGGTTCATGGATTGATGGTTGCATGGACGGAGAAGGGGTGTACAAATTTTATGATGCTGATAAAGATAAATTCTCATCTGAATACAGTGGGACTTTTCGGAAGAATATTATGGAGGGGCAAGGGAAGAGAGTTTATGCTGATAAAACCTTATATATTGGCACTTGGCAGAATGGCATGAGAACAGGTAACGGAGCTTGTTGGTTTACTGATGGAACATATTTTTATGGAATTTGGAGATTTGACAAAATGATTCGCGGTATATTTCATCTTTCATCTGGTGACATTTATGATGGTGAATTAAAAAATAATCTCTTTAACGGATTTGGTAAATACATATGGAGAGAAGATGGTGTTATCTTTGAGGGACTATTTAAAGATGGGAAACCATTTAAAGGTATTAAAATATTTCCCGAAAATAGAATTGAATTGATAGATGAATCCTCTGCAAATGCTTAAGGATTTTAATATCTTCAATTATAATACAAAGATGTTATGAGCTTTGAAACAACAGAAAGAATCGAATCTTTAAATGAAGTAGGCGTTTCCTTAGAATCTCCAGCCGAGTCGATTACAGCCGACAACGAATTTAGAGAGAATGCAGAAGTAAACCTGCATGAGGAATTAAATCCGAAATTGGAGACGTATTCAAAAATTGAATATTCAGAATGCCTCTTTGATACTGAAGTTAAAGAGGATATTGCTAATTTTTTGGAATCGTATGATGATATAAAATTTGAAAATTGGACAAAGTTATCTTTGGAAGAAAAACAGAATGCTCTCCAGACAGCAGAATGTTATATTGCCAATATTGAACATAGACCTCCGAAAATTGTTCAAATCGAGAAAATGTCAGAACCGGGTATTATGGGGTATCAAGATGAATCGTGCAATAAAATAGCCCTTAATAGCGATATCGTTGAACATGGTAGTATGGAAAGCTACAGAAAAGTTATTGAAACTCTTATTCATGAGGGGCGACATGCATATCAACATTATAATGTTGATGTTTGCATGATTCATGAATCGGGTTCCCAAGTTCAGTCATGGCGAGAAAATTTTTATAATCCTCAATATGAATATTATCAATCGCAAGGTCAAAAAATCTATATCCCTACATCAGAAGGATATGACACAATGGATGATTATCGGCTTTACTATTATCAACCAGTAGAGATAGATGCTCGTAATTTTGCGTCAGATGTAATGGCAAAACTTGAAGCAAAAGGTGTTGTTTCTCCACCATAGTTACAAGTTTGTATATTATCTAACATAAATTTTCTACCTATGAAATACGTGCCCGGTAAAGTGTAAGTATTAATCCCTTCGTGTATCCAACAATAGCGACTGCAACTATTAGGTTCATAGGGACAGTCGCTATTGTTTTGTGTTCGCCCTGCACGAACATTCTCTAATCACAAGTCCGTAAGCATTCGAATAAATACATCTTTTACACCTTGGGTGTTTCCCCCACGCGCTATTCCCCATGTAATTTTTCCATGAAGCTGCTCTGTAATCGGATAAAAGTGGTTATCTTTGTCTTTGGAAAAGAATTTTAAAAGAAAGGATAAGAAGATTATGTTGTCAGTAGAAGAATTGAATGACCGGTTGATTGATTTGGCTTTTGCGGAGGATATCGGCGACGGTGACCATACGACTTTGTGTTGCATTCCCAAGGAGGCGATGGGGAAATCGAAGCTCCTGGTCAAGGAAGAGGGCATTCTGGCGGGAGTGGAGATTGCCAAGGAGGTGTTTCGCCGTTTCGACCCGGAAATGCAGGTGGAGGTGCTCCTGCAGGACGGGGCGCACGTGAAGCCCGGCGACGTGGCCATGGTGGTGACGGGACGGGTGCAGAGCCTGTTGCAGACGGAGCGCCTGATGCTGAACATCATGCAGCGCATGAGCGGCATTGCCACCATGACGCACAAGTATGTGGAGCGGCTGAAGGGCACGAAGACCCGGGTGTTGGACACCCGCAAGACCACGCCGGGCATGCGGATGCTGGAGAAGGCGGCCGTGAAGATCGGAGGCGGCGTGAACCACCGCATCGGCTTGTTCGACATGATCCTGCTGAAGGACAATCATGTGGACTTCGCCGGGGGCATCGCCAATGCCATCCATCGCTGCCACGCATACCTGAAAGAGAAGGGGAAGGACCTGAAGATAGAGATCGAGGTGCGCAACCTGGACGAATTGCAACAGGTGTTGGACATCGGCGGGGTGGATCGCGTCATGTTCGACAACTTCTCGCTGGCGGACACCCGGAAGGGTGTGGAGATGGTCGGAGGACGCTATGAAACGGAGTCGAGCGGCGGCATCACGTTTGACACCCTGCGCGACTATGCGGAATGCGGCGTGGACTTTATTTCTGTCGGCGCGCTGACCCATTCGGTCAAAGGGCTTGACATGAGCTTCAAGGCTTGTTGACCTGTGGCTTGAAATGAAAAAAAGGATGGTTCTTATAGGGGCGTGTGCCTTGTGCCTGGCCCCGTGGCCGCTCCGGGCACAGGTCGCGCCCTATCATTCGCCGGTGGACATCCCATTCCTGATGTCGGGGAGTTTCAGCGAACCGCGCCCGAACCACTTCCACTGCGGCATTGACGTGAAGACCCAGGGGGTGATCGGGAAGCGGATTTTGGCCGTGAGCGACGGTTATGTGTCAAGGCTCACGGTGGGGTATGACGGCTTCGGCAATGCGGCTTATGTGACGCATGCGGACGGGAACGTGTCGGTGTATTGCCACCTGAATGCTTTCATTCCCGCCTTGCAGGAGCGGGTGCGCCGCCAACAATATGAAGAGGAATCGGAGCGGGTGGACGTGCGGCTGTCTCCCGGGGAGTTTCCAGTGGAGGCCGGCGACCTGATCGCATACAGCGGGAATACGGGGGCTTCGCTGGCACCCCACTTGCATCTGGAACTGCACCGCCAGTCGGACGGGGCGCGGATAGACCCGCTGCCTTATTTCATCCGCTTGCCGAAGGACGACATGGCTCCCGTGGCCCACGGGTTGCGGCTTTATCCTTGTCCCGGGAAGGGCATCGTGAGCGGGGCGGGGAAGCCCGTCACGTTTACGGCCACGGCAGAGGCGGACGCCCGCGTGCTGAAAGCCTGGGGGCAGGTGGGAGCGGCGGTCTGGGCGGATGATTACATGAACGGCACGCAGAACAAGTTCGGCATCCGCCGCATCACGTTGTGTGTGGATGGCAGGCAGGTGTTCGAAAGCCTGATGGACGAGTTCATGCCAGAGGAAAACCCGCTGGTGAACGCATGGGGCGATTACGGGCATTATCGCCGGACGAAGCATTGGTATCTGAAGGCGTTCGTGGATCCCGGAAACACGTTGGGCATGCTTCATGCGGATGAAAACCGCGGATGGGTGGACATCCGCGAAGAACGGGACTATGTGTTTGAATACGCCCTGGAAGACTTGAAGGGCAACCGGCGGGTGTATCGTTTTACGGTGCGGGGAGAACGGAATGATGCCTTGTTGGCCGAGGAGGCCGAACGGGAACGTTTGCGCATGGCTTCCGGTGCGAGGCTGATGTATGACCGGCCCAATGTGGTACAAGGCCCCGGGATGGAATTGCGTATTCCCGTGGGGGCCTTGGTGAAGGACGACGCACTAAGGGTGCGGATTGAAGCCCAGGAAGACGGCGTGTCCAACCGCTATACGTTGCATGACGGTGATTTCCCGTTGGCCAAACGGGCCACGCTGATGTTGGCTTCACGGACACCGGTGGCGCATCCTGAACAATGCTATATCGAATCTTCCCGGGGATATGTGGGGGGCACGTATGCCGATGGTTGGTATTCTGCCGCAATCCGCGACTTGGGCGAAAGTTATGCCTTGGCGATAGACACGGTGGCTCCGGCGTGCCGGCTGTTGACTTCGCTGGGCGGAAGGCGCATATCCCGGATCCGTTTTTCCGTTTCCGACAAAGGATCCGGCATACGTTCGTTCAAGGCTTATGTGGACGGGCAGTTCGTGTTGTTCACAGCCGATGGCGGCGAGTGGACTTGCAAGCTGGCAGACACGCCGCTGCAGCCGACAGGGACGACCCGCCGGCTGACCGTAAAAGTGACGGACCGGTGTGGCAACGGGACGAGTAAAGAATATGACTTTATTTATTGAGATGAAGGGAATACAAGGATTAAAAGTTTGGGCGGCGGCACTTGCGGCCGCCTTCGCCATGCATGGCGAAGCCTGCACGAATTTGATTGTAGGGAAAAAGGCGTCGGCAGACGGGTCGGTCATCGTGTCTTACAGCGCGGATGATTTCGGCAGTTTCGGTTACTTGCGGCATTTCAAGGCCGGAAAGCATGCCAAGGGAGACACTCGTTTCGTCTATGATTGGGAAACCAACAACTATCTGGGAGAGATCGCGGAGTCCGAAGAGACCTATAACGTCATCGGGAACATGAACGAACACCAGCTGACGATTGCCGAGACCACTTTCGGCGGCCGTCCGGAACTGGTGGATTCCACCGGGCTGATGGATTATGGCAGCCTGATTTACATTGCCCTTCAACGGGCACGGACGGCAAAAGAGGCTATCAAGGTGATTACCGGACTGGTGGAACGGTATGGCTATTATAGTGCCGGTGAAAGTTTCACGATCGCGGACAAGAACGAAGCATGGATCATGGACTTGATCGGAAAAGGCCCCGGGCGGAAGGGAGCCGTCTGGGTGGCCATGCGGGTGCCGGATGATTGCATCTGTGCCCATGCCAACCAAAGCCGCATCCGGCGTTTTCCGCTTAACGACCCTGAAAACTGCCTTTATGCAAAAGATGTGATTCATTTTGCCCGCGAGAAAGGATATTACCAAGGGAAGAAGGACGAGGATTTTTCGTTTTGCGAGGCTTATGCTCCGGCCGACTTCAGCGCGTTGCGCTTCTGCGAGGCCCGGGTGTGGAGCTTCTTTAACCGCTATGCGGAGGGCATGGAGGAATATCTGCCCTATGCTTCGGGAGAGAACCTGCAGGCAGAGCCTATGCCGCTGTTTGTGAAGCCCTACCGGAAGGTTTCCGTGCAGGATGTGAAGGACATGATGCGCGACCATTATGAGGGCACTCCTTTTGCGTTGGACCACGATCCGGGCATGGGACCTTTTGAGGCACCCTATCGCCCGACGCCGTTGACATGGAAAGTGGACGGCAAGACGTATTTCAACGAACGCCCGATTTCCACCCAGCAGTCGGCTTTCGTGATGGTGGCACAGATGCGCCATTGGTTGCCCGACTATGTGGGCGGTGTGTTGTGGTTCGGCTGCGACGATGCCAACATGGTGGCTTTCACGCCGGTGTATTGTTGCACGGACATCGTGCCGGAGTGCTACAGCGACAAGGTGGCCGACGGCTTGAACTTTTCTTTCAAGAGTGCGTTTTGGGTGTGCAATTGGGTGAGCAGTTTTGTGTATCCCCGCTATTGCCAGTTGTTTGGGGAAGTGGCTGCCGTGCGCGACCGTTTGGAAAAAGATTATGCCCACTTGCAACCGGACGTGGAGCGCAAGGCGCAAGAACTGGCCCTGGATTCGGGCGAAACGGAGGCGAAGGACTATCTGACGGATTATACCAACCGCACGGCTGCCGGCATGTTGTATGCCTGGATGGAACTGGGCAAACGGCTGATGGTGAAATACCTTGACGGTGGAGTGCGTCCGGAAAAGGACGGGCGGTTTGTCTGCACGCCAGGCGGGCTGAGCGCCCCGGTGGAACGTCCCGGCTACCCGGATCGTTACCGGCGCGAAATCGTGAAAGCCACGGGAAGCCGTTTCGAGGTGAAATAAAATCAAGAAAGTTGTGCTTTTTTCGCATTGAATCGTAGGTCGTATGCCGCGAATTTGGTATCTTTGCTACATCTTAAAAACAGATGCGTGAACAAAATCTAATATGTTCAATTATAAACACAATGAGCTATGGACAAAGAATTGATTAAGGTATGTGAGGCTAAGGCGCAGGCTTGGCTGTCTTCCCCGGTGTATGACGCTGCCACTCAGGAAGAGGTGCGCAGGATGCTTGCGAACGAAGACAAGACCGATCTGATTGAGGCTTTCTATCAGAACCTGGCGTTCGGCACGGGCGGATTGCGGGGCATCATGGGCGTGGGCACCAACCGCATGAACATTTATACGGTGGGAGCGGCCACTCAGGGGCTGTCCAATTATCTGAACAAAAGTTTTAAGGACCTGGAACAGATTGCCGTGGTCATCGGGCATGACTGCCGTAACAACAGCCGTCTTTTTGCCGAAGTTTCGGCCAATATATTTGCAGCGAACGGCATTAAGGTCTATCTGTTTGATGACATGCGGCCTACTCCTGAAATGTCTTTTGCCATCCGCCAGTTGGGTTGCCAAAGCGGCATCATCCTTACGGCTTCCCACAACCCGAAGGAATATAACGGATACAAGGCTTATTGGGACGACGGCGCGCAAGTGCTGGCTCCGCACGACACCGGCATCATTGAAGAGGTGAACAAGGTGCAGGCCGAGGACATCAAGGGGCTGAAGACCACACTGGACGAAAACAACCCGCTGATTGAAATCATCGGCGAAGAGATCGACCGGCAATATTTGGAGAAAATCAAGACGATTTCGATTGACCCGGAGGTGATTCAGCGTCAAAAGGACATGAAAATCGTGTATACGCCGATTCACGGCACTGGCATGATGCTCATTCCGCGCTCGCTGAAAATGTGGGGGTTTGAAAATGTCAATACCGTGCCCGAACAGATGGTGAAGGACGGCAATTTCCCCACTGTGCAGTCGCCCAACCCGGAAAATGCCGAGGCTTTGTCAATGGCTATCGCGCTGGCCAAGCAAATAGATGCCGACATCGTGATGGCATCCGATCCGGATGCCGACCGCGTGGGCATGGCCTGCAAAAACAGTGCGGGCGAATGGGTGCTGGTGAACGGCAATCAGACGTGCATGATCTTCTTGTACTATATTATCAAAAACCGCATCGCCATGGGCAAGATGAAAGGCAATGAATTCGTGGTGAAGACGATTGTGACCACGGAACTCATCAAAGCCATTGCGGATAAGAATCATGTGGAGATGTATGATTGCTACACGGGCTTCAAATGGATTGCCCGCCAAATCCGCCTGAACGAAGGCAAAAAGCAATATATTGGCGGCGGTGAAGAGTCTTATGGTTTCCTGGCCGAAGATTTCGTGCGCGACAAAGACGCCGTGTCGGCATGCTCGTTGCTGGCTGAGATTTGTGCCTGGGCAAAGGATCAGGGAAAGACGCTGTTCGACGTGCTGATGGATATCTATGTGGAATATGGCTTTGCGCTCAACCAGACCATCAACGTGGTGAAACCGGGCAAGACCGGAGCTGACGAAATCAAGCAGATGATGGTCGATTTCCGGGCTAATCCGCCCAAGGAACTGGCCGGCGAAGAAGTCGTGCTGGTGAAAGACTATCAGACCCTGAAAGCAGCAGACCACAAGGGCAACGTGACGGACATCGACCAACCTGAACCTTCCAACGTATTGCAGTGGTACACGGCCGGAGGCACGAAAGTGAGTGTGCGGCCTTCGGGGACAGAGCCTAAGATCAAGTTCTATGTGGAAGTGCAGGGTGAGATGAAATGCCCGAAATGCTATGCTGATGCCGAGGCAAAAGCCATGCAGACGGTAGAAGGCGTGAAAAATTCGTTAGGCCTGTAAGCCTTCTCGTAGATTATTAAAGACAATGGAAGCTCCGCCCGTTTTACCCGGGGCGGGGCTTTCTTGGTATAGGATAATATGGAAGATTTGAAAAACGGAGAACCGGCTTATTGGTTCATATTTTGTAAAGACGAATTGCTTTTGCAGAAAGAAGACGACGGGCGATATGGCATTCCTTTTTCAGAGGATCCTCCGGTGAGGTTAGAGGAATGGCACACCATACACCGGATAACTCCGCTTGACGGGAAGGAATGCCGTGCGGTGCGGATTGACATGCCGGTGGCCGCCGATGCCCATTGGGCGACAGCGGGGTTGCGGGCTTCTTACCATATGCTGCCCCGGGCCTTCTATCTGAAGGCAGGAAAGGCTGCCGAGATTTTGTATTGGGACCAGAACACGAAGTTCTGCGGCGTTTGCGGTGCGCCGATGCGGAAACACACGGATATTAGCAAACGTTGCACAAATTGCGGGAAAGAGGTGTGGCCGCAATTGGCCACGGCCATCATCGTGCTGGTGCGGCGTGGCGATAGTATTCTGATGGTGCATCCCCATAACCTGAAGGGGGACTACTACGGGCTGGTCGCCGGTTTCGTGGAGACTGGCGAGACATTGGAAGAATGTGTCCGGCGGGAATTGATGGAAGAGACCGGGGTGCGGGTCACGAATATCCGTTACTTCGGCAGTCAGCCATGGCCTTATCCGTGTGGCCTGATGGTGGGGTTCCATGCCGATTATGTGGAAGGCGAAGTCCACCTGCAACGCAGTGAAATTGCCCGTGGCGGATGGTTCAGCCGCGACAACCTGCCGGCCATACCCGGCAAGGAATCCATGGCCCGCATGCTGATTGACGCATGGCTGGCCGGAAAACTTCAAGGATAGCCTGCGGGGCAACCGCGTGGCAGAGGAGGGCTGGCCTGGACGGGGGCATGGCTTGGCGTAGGGGCCAGAAAGGAAGGCAGGAAGAGACTCGCTTCGTTTTCCTCCTGCCCGGCTCAAGTCCTTTTTCTGCCAAAGGAGTTATAATGATTCCAGAACCTTTTGATAGAATGTGGATTTCCATTCAACTGGGCGTGGATAAGCCCTTGACGAAGAGGGCATCCGCCACACGGTGAGGTGGCGCCCGGCAAAATCCGTTTCAACGCTTCCGCCCACAGGCAGCGGAGCGCATCCCGTGATGGCTTGCAGGGTTTCGGCCGACTTCTGTCCCGTGGCGACGATCGTGCGGCATTCCGGGAGCTGTTCCAGCAAGGCGGAAAGGTCGGTGGGGCGTTCCACTTGCAGAAAATCATCGGAAGCATTGCCTTTCAGGCGGATGACTTCTTCCGCCGTGTCGTAGAGGGCGATGCCTTGTGCGCGGCAGAATGCCACGATTTTTTCTTTGTCGAACCGTTTTTCGCCGGGCACGACAAAGAAGTTTTTGTCTCCATGGGCGATATGTCCCCAAATCCTCCACATGTCATTGCTCCAATTGGGATAGAAAAAGTCCATGCACCATCGTTTTTTCGGCGGCGGGAAACTGCCCAGCATGAGTATTCTTGCCCCTTCGGGCAGAAAAGGTTTCAGAGGATGTTGTTCTTT
Source organism: uncultured Paraprevotella sp. (assembly GCA_944321975.1). GTDB lineage: Bacteria > Bacteroidota > Bacteroidia > Bacteroidales > Bacteroidaceae > Paraprevotella. The sequence continues at coordinate 33,093 of CALUNJ010000010.1, read as the reverse complement.
TTCCATAGGATGTCTTTTTAATCTGAAAGAATTATCTGTAAGCCTTGCGTTTATGGAAGTTCAGGCCGACGTAGAAATTGAGCGTCCCGAAAGTGTTGTTGATGGAAAGCCGGTTGTGGCGGTAGTTATAATTGTGGACAATCAGCGAGAGTCCGCCAAAATACTTGGTGTTGTTCCACACCAGCCCGACTCGTCCCGTTACGTCGACATTGAAATTGTCGAGGTTGAAGATGGAGCTCCAGAATGGTTCGTCTGTTTCTTCCTTTTCCACAGGTTCTACGTTGCTGCGGGTCTGCTTGTAACCTATGGCAGGAGCCAAGGACACGCATAAGAGCCAACCCGGTTTGAACACCCAGTTGTAGGCATATCCGCAGCTGATGCTATAATCGTCGTACTTCAGCTTGTTGATACGGAAGTCTTGACTCAATCCGTGTTCCGGATCTTGGGTGAGGGCGGGAGGAAGCGCGCCGTAATCAAAGTTCAGCTCATGGCGTGTGTAGGAAAACCCCGCTTTCCATGACCCGCAGCTTTTTCGCTGCACCGTGCTTTGGGCAAAGGCGGCGGGATAGGAGAAACGTTTGTGGTTGAAAATGTAGTAGGCGTTGATGCCCGTCACCTTCACGTTGATGCCGTGGCAGCTTTCTCCTTCTGCGTCCTTGGCGCTTTCGCCGAGGCCTTTTGCCTTGCGTAGGCGGAAGTCATTGCCCGTGCGCCGATAGATGAGGTCGCATCCGAGCATGGCACTGTAAAGGCTCAGTTCGAATTCTGTTTTTTTGGACTGCTGCCCCTTCCCGAGAGAGGAAATTTCCACTGTGTAGCCCAGGAAAATCCACCGCCAGCCCAAGTAGGGGCCGATTTTGACGGCCGGTTTGGGAGAAAAGGAGATTTTCTGTCCGAGTTCCCGGCTTTGCAGGGTGTAGGTCTCAAAACTGTTGGTGTTTTGCAGCATGAATGCCCAGTTGTATTTGTTGGGGATGATATAAGTGGCGTCAATGGCGTTGAACGCACGGAAGAATTGTTTGAATATGCGGCCTTTCTTGGATGCGTCCGCCTGCAGGGTGTCTGGCCATTCTCCCGAAGCCATGAGCGGGAGGCTGTGGCAAAGCAATCCGATGACGACAGGAAGATATGGCTTCATGCTTACAGTTTCCCCAAAATTTTGTCCATGACCCAGTTGGCCGGTGTCGCACTCACGCTGTCGCAGGTGCAAATGGCCTGTTTCTGCAAATGCTCCACCACGTTGCGGATCAGAGGCAGTTGCACATGATCGGGATTGGCCACGGCAAATTCTTCCCGTCCTCGTTCCGTATGCAGGGCAATGGGCTCATAGGTGTACACAGAGAAGCAGATTTGCCCCTTGTCGCCGATAATCTCGATGCGGTCTGTCTTGGCCGATTCATGGGCCACGAAACACCAGGATCCGGAACCCGGCGTGCCGTCAAAGAATTGGAAGCAGGCACTCACGGTGTCTTCCGTGTCATATAATCCTTCGCGGTTCGTGCAGTAGCCTTTCGCCTTGGTGATAGGCCCGAAGAGTTCCTGCAACAGGTCAAGCTGGTGGGGAGCCAGGTCGTAGAAGTAGCCTCCGCCTGCGATGTCGCGCTGCACGCGCCAAGGCAATTCGTGGCTGTTGTAGTCCAGGTCTCTGGGCGGTACTGCAAAGCGGATCTGCACGTTGAGCACCTTGCCGATTTTTCCGTTGTCTATGAGTTCTTTCACTTTCAGGAAGTAGGGCAGGTAGCGGCGGTAGTATGCCACGAAGCAGGGGATTCCGGTCTGCAGCGACACGCGGTTGATGCGTCCGCATTCCTCGTAGCTGGCTGCCAGCGGCTTTTCCACATACACGGGTTTCCCGGCCTTCATGGCCATGATGGCAAACGTGGCGTGCGACGAGGGCGGGGTGGCGATGTAGACAGCGTTCACGTCCGGGTCGTCCACCAGTTCTTGTGCGTCGGTGTACCATTTGGGAATGCCGTGCCGCTCGGCGTAGGAGCGTGCTTTTTCCTTATTGCGGCTCATGACGGCTTCAATTTTCGATCCGGGAACGAGTCCAAAGGCCGGCCCGCTTTTTTTCTCGGTCACTTCGCCGCATCCGATGAACCCCCATTTGATAGTGATGTCTGCATCCATGTAGGTCTGATGAATTAGGGTTTGATGTGCAAAGTTATTAAAATCTATGGAATAACCGCCGTATTCCGGCAGATTAACGCAATAGGGTTTGGAGACAAGCCGTCAGACGGAAATATCTGGATCTTTCTCCCGGAAGAAGCGGGGAACCGTGGTTCGAGTCTTTTGTTTGTCAGATAAGAATCACGTGGAAGGGTTTGGGAGGGAAGGGGGGGTACCAACGGTTTGAGAAAGCGAAATTTCTCTCTTGAGATTTGCACTTTTTTCTCAAGCGAGAAAAAAACGTATCTCAAGCGAGAAATTCCCGACCTTCAGGCATTTTATATCTTGATGGTTTCCAATGCGTTGCTTTTTCGCTCCCGAATGAGGAGCCATAAGCAGTCCCGGCATTCCAGTGGTGGGGATTGTCCGGTCTTTTCCTGCTTCCTTCATTTCCCTCTATTCCACGCGAAGTCCTTCCGTCGGGCGGAATCCTCTCAGGAAATCTTCGACCCGCATGCGTTTCTTTCCGGCTGCTTGTAGTTCTTGCAGGTGGAGATAGCCTCCGTCCGTGGCCACTTTCAAATAGGTGCGTCCGTCGGTGACGATGGTGCCGGCGGGCGTTCCGTGCACGCATGGTTCCTTCGTGGTGGCATAAATCTTGAGGTTGCCGGATTTGCCGTCCGCGCTTTTCAGCTCTGTCCAGGCGGCGGGGTAGGGCGCGAGTCCCCGCACGAAGTCGTGGAGCTGCTTGAGCGTTTTCCCCGTCCAGTCAATCCGGCAGGTGTCCTTGAAAATCTTCGGTGCCGGGTGCAGCGGATTGTCCTCCGGCATGGATTCTTGCGGGACGGGATGCACGTCGCCCGAAAGGATCTGGTCCACGGTGTCCACCACCAGCTGTCCGCCGAGTGCCATCAGTTTGTCGTGCACGGTGCCCGCGTTGTCCGAGTCGTCTATGGGGATGCGTGTCTGCCGGATAATCTCGCCGGTGTCTATTTCGTGGCGCAGGAAGAAAGTGGTGACGCCCGTTTCCGTCTCGCCGTTGATGACCGCCCAATTGATGGGAGCGGCACCCCGGTATTGCGGGAGCAGGGAGGCGTGGAGGTTGAAGGTGCCCAGTTGGGGCATGGCCCAGACTACTTCGGGCAACATGCGGAAGGCCACGACTATTTGCAGGTCGGCCCGCAAGGCCCGCAGTTCGGCAAGGAAACGTTCGTCTTTCAGTTTTTCCGGCTGGAGGACGGGCAACCCGTGCGCCACGGCATATTGTTTCACCGCACTGGGCTGCAGCGTGTCTTGGTGGCGTCCGACGGGTTTGTCGGGCATCGTGACGACTCCCACGATGTGATAGCCGCCTTCGACCAGGCGGCGCAGGCTTTCCACGGCAAATTCCGGGGTGCCCATGTATACGATTCTCAAGTCTTCTTTCTTCATATCTGCATTCGTTTTATGATTTTAACCCGTGTGTCTCAGTCGTTGGAAAGGTCGGCCACCATCTTGCGGTAGAGGGTCAACACGTGTGACTTGCGGATGAAGCCCATGAACACGCCATCGGAATCCACCACGGGGAGAATCCAGGCACCGGTCTTGTCAAACGTGAGCAACACGACATCCATCGAGTCGTCGATGTTCAGCCGCGCCACCGGTTCATTCATCAGTTGGCCGATTTGGAAGCGGTGGTAGAGTTCCTGGCGGAACATGACCGGACGCACGTTGTCCAGATAGACAATGCCCACCAGCCGGTGCTGGCGGTCCACCACCGGGAACACGTCGCGCCGGGATCCGGAGATGCTTTTGACCAGTTCGCTCAGGTCCATTTCCGGATAGAGGTATTCTTCGTATTTTTCTATCACGGAGTCCAAGCTCATGAGCGTGATCACGGAGCGGTCCTTGTGGTGGGTGAGCAGCTGTCCTTTCTTGGCCAGCCGCATGGAGTAGATGCTGTGTGGCTCAAAGGAGATGATGGTCAGATAGGCACAGACCGACACGATCATCAGCGGCATGAACAGCTGGTAGCCGCCCGTGAGTTCGGCGATGAGGAAGATGCCCGTGAGCGGGGCATGCATCACGCCGCTCATCAGCCCAGCCATGCCGATCATGGCGAAGTTACGTTCCGGCAGGTGGATGCTCAAAAACTGGTTCAGGTTCCATAGCCGGGCGAAAATGAAGCCGGAGATGCAGCCCAGGAAAAGGCTGGGCGCAAAGATTCCGCCACATCCTCCTCCGCCGTTCGTGGCCGTGGAGGCAAACACTTTGAAGATGAGCACGAGGGCCAGATAGAGCAGGAGCAGGTTGCCATGGCCGTAGAAGAGGGAGCTGTCCATCGCCGTGTCCCAATCCTCGGGTCCCCGGCCGTTGAGCAGCAGTTCGATGAGTTCATACCCTTCGCCATAGAGCGAAGGGAAAAGGTAGATGAGCACGCTCAACGTCACGCCGCCAATCAGCAGCTTGACGTAGGGGCTGGAATGTTTGCGGTAGATGTCTTCCAAAGAGTTCATCGTGCGGGTGAAGTAGAGCGACACCAGCCCGCAAAAGATGCCCAGCAGGATGTAGGCCGGTATTTTCTCTACGGCAAAGGCGTCCTGCAAGTGGAATTCGAAGATGGTGTTCGTGCCCGACACGGCGAACGTGACTCCCGCCGCCGTCACACACGAGATGAGCAACGGGAGCAGTGCGCCCATCGTGAGGTCGATCATGAGCACTTCGAGGGTAAACACCAGGCCCGCTATCGGTGCTTTGAAAATGCCGGCCACCGCGCCGGCTGCCCCACAGCCCACGAGCAGCATGAGGGTCTTGCTGTTCATGCGGAAGAGCCGTCCCAGGTTGGAGCCGATGGCCGAGCCGGTGAGCACGATGGGGGCTTCGGCTCCCACGGAACCTCCGAAACCGATGGTGATGGCGCTGGCAATGACGCTCGACCACGTGTTGTGCGCTTTGATTTTGCTTTGCTTTCGGGCGATGGCGAAAAGTATCTTGGTCACACCGTGGCTGATGTCGTCTTTGACCACATGGCGCACGAAAAGCCCCGTCAGGAAAATGCCGATGACGGGATAGACGAGGTAGAGCGGATTGGAGGCGGTGACATCGAAGCGGTAAGTGAGGACGTACTGGATCTGCCCGATGAGCCATTTGAGGAAGAGACCGGCAAAGGCTGTCAGCACTCCGACGACGAAACTGATGATGAGGACGAACTTCTGCTCGCTGAAGTTCATCCTCCGCCAAATGAAGAGGCGTTCGAAGAACGTGAATTTCCGTTTTACCGCATTCATGTCTTGTCCTCGTTATTTCCGTATGATGCTCACTTCGCCGTTCCGTCCCAGCTTGATGATGCTGCTCGGGGCGGCTTGTGTCTTTTCCTTTTGCCTGGCCTTCACCACGTAGTCTACTGCGTTCTTGATTTCGTCACTGATGTCGGCAAAGCATTTCGGCGAAGGTTCTCCGCTCACGTTGGCCGATGTCGACACGATGGCCTTTTGGAAACGGAAGCACAGCTGGCGGCTGAATTCCTCCCGCGTGACGCGGATGCCCACGCTGCCGTCTGCCGCGAGCAGGTTGGGAGCCAGGTTGCGCGCCTCGTCGAGAATGAGGGTGAGGGGCTTCTCGGACAATTCCACAAGATCCCAAGTCACGGCGGGGACATTCCCCACGTAGCGTTGCATCCTGTCGGCCGAATCGACCAGGCAGATGAGCGCCTTGCTGTCATCCCGCCGTTTGATGTCGTATACGCGGCGCACGGCTTCCTCATTGGTGGCATCACACCCGATGCCCCAGATGGTGTCGGTGGGGTAAAGGATGACGCCGCCACGGCGCATGACCTCTACGGCCTGTTTGATATCTTCTTCCATGTTCATGGTGTGTTTCCTCCTGATCTTTCTGGTTCTTAAAATTCGCTGGTGAAGTGGAACTTGATGTGTTCGAAGTCGTGCTGTGCCATTTGGAGCACATAGCTGCTGTCGGCCAGGAACACGTCGCGTCCTTCGCGGTCGTGTGCCATGTATTGGTACTTGCGCTTTTTGAAGGCTTCCAACTGGGCTTCGTCGTCGCTTTCGATCCAGCATGCCTTGTAGAGGCTCAATGGCTCCCACCGGCATTTGGCGTTGTATTCGTTCTCCAACCGGTATTGGATGACTTCGAATTGCAATTGTCCCACCGTGCCGATGATTTTCCGCCCGTTGAACTGGTTGATGAAAAGCTGGGCCACCCCTTCGTCCATGAGTTGCTCGATGCCTTTGTTGAGCTGCTTGGTTTTCATAGGGTCGGCGTTCTCTATGTATTTGAACATTTCCGGCGAGAAGCTGGGCAGCCCGCGGAAGTGGAGTTGCTCGCCTTCGCTGAGCGTGTCGCCGATCTTGAAAATCCCGTTGTCCGGCAAGCCCACGATGTCGCCCGGCCAAGCCTCGTCAATGGTGCTTTTCCTTTGTGCCATGAATTGTGTGGGCGAAGAAAAACGCAAGGTCTTTCCTTGGCGCACGTGGAGATAAGGCGCGTTGCGGATGAATTTTCCGGAACATACTTTGCAGAAGGCAATACACGAGCGGTGGTTGGGGTCGATGTTGGCCGTGATTTTGAAGATGAAGCCGGTGAATTTTGGCTCTTCCGGCTTTACAAGGCGTTCTTCGGCCTGGGTGGGGCGGGGGCTGGGAGCTATCTTGACAAAGCAGTCCAACAGTTCCTTGACGCCGAAATTGTTCAACGCAGAGCCGAAGAACACCGGGGCGGTGTCGGCCTCAAGATAGGCTTGCGCGTCGAATTCCGGGTATACTCCTTCGATAAGTTCCAGGTCGGCCCGTAGCTTTTCGGCATCGGCTTCCCCCACGCGGGCTTCCAGCTCTTCGCTGTGGATGTCCACCTCGACTTTTTCCGTCACTTTTTGTTTGTCGGGAGTGAAGAGGTCGAGACGTTCTTCATATATGTTATATACGCCTTTGAAACGTTGCCCCTGGTTGATGGGCCAGGAGAGCGGGCGCACTTTGATCTGCAGTTCTTCCTCCAATTCATCGAGCAGGTCGAACGGGTCTTTCCCTTCACGGTCCATCTTGTTGACGAACACGATGACGGGAGTCTTGCGCATGCGGCAGACGGCCATGAGTTTCCGCGTCTGTGCTTCCACTCCCTTGGCTCCGTCCACTACGATGATGGCACTGTCTACGGCCGTGAGCGTGCGGAACGTGTCTTCGGCAAAGTCCTGGTGGCCTGGCGTGTCAAGGATGTTCACCTTGTAGCCCTCATAGTCGAACTCCATCACGGAAGTGGTCACAGAGATGCCGCGCTGTTTTTCGATTTCCATCCAGTCGCTGGTGGCTGTCTTTTTGATTTTATTGTTTTTTACCGCACCGGCCACTTGGATTTGTCCTCCAAAGAGAAGGAATTTTTCGGTCAGGGTCGTTTTCCCGGCGTCGGGATGCGAGATAATGGCAAATGTTCTTCTTCTTTCTATTTCGTTCATAAGAGGTGTTTGTGGGGTTCAGGCTTGTTCCAGCAGGGCGATGCATTCGGCCAGCGAGTCTTCCCAATAGGGAATCTCAATGTGGTAGGTTTCCTTGATCTTGGTTTTGTCAAGCACGGAATAATGGGGGCGTGCCGCCGGCGTGGGGTATTCTTCCGTGTGGAGCGGATTCACCTTGCAGTTGCCGATGCCGGCAATGCGGTGAATGGCTTTGGTGAAATCATACCATGAGATGACCCCTTCGTTCGAGAAGTGGTAGATGCCCGGGGTGATGCCTTGCGACAGCATGGCAAAGATGGCCGTGGCCAAGTCGCGGGCATAGGTCGGTGTGCCGATCTGGTCGAAAATCACTCCGAGGCGTTCTTTCTCGCGGCCTAACCGCAACATGGTTTTTACGAAGTTGTTGCCGAATGTGGAGTAGAGCCATGCCGTGCGCACGATGGCTGCACGGGGGCATTCTTTCATGACGGCTTCCTCGCCGGCCAATTTGGTGCGTCCGTACACGGTGGCGGGGCAGGTGGCGTCGTTTTCACGGTAGGGGATATGTGCTGTCCCGTCGAACACATAATCCGTCGACACGTGCACCATGCAACCGCCTTGCCGCCCGATGGCCCGGGCCAGGTAGCCAGGCGCCACATGGTTGAGCTTGTCGCACAAGGCTTCGTCGGCTTCTGCTTTGTCGACCGCGGTATAAGCCGCGCAGTTGACCACACAGTCAATCGCATGGCTTGCGATGAACGTTTCCACAGCCTTTTCGTCGGTGATGTCCAGTTCTTTCACGTCTGTGAAAAAGAACTCAAATTCCGGATGCCCTTGGGCCTGGAGCCGCATTTCGTTTCCTAATTGGCCGTTGCATCCTGTGATTAAGATATTTTTCATCTGTCGTATGTTTTTTTGATTTTGTTTCAAAATTCAAGCGTGCCTGCCTGGTCCTGTTTGTAATATTCGGACAGCATGCCCAGCCACTTGGCGATGTCGGCCGCCGCGCGTGCCGTTTCTTCGGCCACCGGTTTCTTTTGCAGGCGCAACATCATGACTCCGTAGAGAATGTCGAGGCAGTTTTCCACTTCCGGCACGTCCTGGCGGCCGCCTTTGTGGCGTATTTCCACGATGTAGGGCAATACTTTGTAATAGGCAGAGGCGTAGAAGGGATATTTGCTGGAGCGCAAGAGCCTGTCGTGGAGGTCGGTGAGCCATGCCACGGTGTTCTTGTTGATTTGCAGATGCCCGTGTTCCCGCACTCCTTCTTCGCGCATCATCCGGATGAGGTTCCCATACCATTCTTCCAACTCCTTTTCGGCTTGGTCTCCCGCGCGGAATCCGGCGAGGTATCCCTGGCGCAGTTCGTCCAAGTCCAAGTGGTTGGCTCTGAGCAGGTCTTCCACCTGCCACATGTAGAGCACGTATTCCGCAATGTTCTTTTCCTTGAGTTGTCTGGCGATATACATGGTTCCGTTTCTCCTTTTTCTTATAAAGATAATCCGGCGAGGGTCACCACGAAGCCTACGATGCCGGCAATGACGACGACCGAACCTACAAGCCTGTTGATGAAGCGTAGTCCTTTCACGTCAAAACGGCTTCTTACCTTGTTGACTCCCGCCGTGAGGGCGAACCACCAGGCCATGGCTCCCGCGAAGATGGAAAGGTAGCCCAACGACTGGGGCACCACATGCTCTGGCACGACGAACGCGAACCGGGCAAAAAGGGCCACGAAGAGGAAAATGATGAGCGGGTTGGAGAAGGTGACCAGGAATCCCGTCACCAGGTTGTGGGCCAATGTGCCTTTCTTGTGCGAGGTGGGGCGGATGGACTGTGCCGGGTCGCAGCGGAACATGTATAATCCGAAGAGGACAAGCATGGCACTGCCTCCCATCTGCACGTAGAAAAGCGTGTCTTTGTTCTGGATGAAGTCTATCACGAAGCTCATGCCGAATCCCGTGACCAGGGCGTAGATGATGTCGCTGAAGGCGGCGCCCACGCCTGTGACGAAGCCATACCAACGGCCTTTGTTCAGTGTGCGCTGGATGCAAAGGACTCCGACCGGGCCCATTGGAGCCGAAGCGACCACGCCGATAAGCAATCCCTTGATGATTAAATCTAATGTACTAACCGGTTCAAACCACATAATAGCTGCAAATTTGGCATTTTTTCATGAGACTATGAAGAAAACAACGGTCTTTTTTGATTTTTCGAGAAAAAGCTCCGTTTTCTTTCGCCGTTCCGGTGATTTTTCCTAATTTTGTGAAATTCATATCAACAATTCATTTTTTTTATCTATGGAAAATAAACCTTATGTGATAGGTCTTGATTTGGGCGGGACCAATTCTGTGTTTGGCATCGTGGATGCCGAGGCGAATGTCATTGTTTCCACTTCTATCCGCACGGCAGAGCAAAACGATGTCGAGGTTTATATCGACAATTGCTGCAAGGCTTTGGCTCCTTTGATTGAAAAGGTGGGGGGGATCGACAAAATCAAGGGCATGGGAATCGGTGCCCCCAATGGAAACTTTTACACCGGAAACATTGAACTGGCGCCCAATTTGCCATGGAAGGGCATTGTGCCTCTGTCCAAGTTGTTCCACGAACGTTTGGGCATTCCCGTGGTGCTGACGAATGATGCCAATGCGGCGGCCATCGGCGAAATGACTTTCGGCGTGGCCAAGGGAATGAAGAATTTCATCATGCTGACGTTGGGCACGGGAGTCGGAAGCGGCATCGTGGTCAACGGGGAATTGGTTTATGGATGTGACGGATTCGCGGGAGAATTGGGGCACGTCATTGTGGACCGCAGCCCGGAAGCGCGGCTGTGCGGCTGTGGGCGGAGAGGGTGCCTGGAAACCTATTGTTCGGCCACGGGAGTGGCGCGCACGGCTCGTGAATTCTTGTCGAAGCGTTCGGACGACAGCGAGTTGAGGAAAATGCCCATGGAAGACATCACTTCGAAGGATGTGTCAATAGCTGCGGAACATGGCGACCGGCTGGCACAAGACGTGTACAAGTTCACAGGCGAACTGCTGGGGCGTTCGTGTGCCAATTTTACGGCGTTCTGCAGCCCCGAAGCCTATGTGTTCTTTGGCGGGTTGACCAAGGCCGGAAATCTGATCATGGATCCCATCAAGGAAGCCTATGAGGCCAACGTGCAGAACATATTTAAAGGAAAAGCCAAGATGCTGATTTCCCAATTGGACGATGCGCAGGCTGCTGTGCTGGGAGCGGCGGCGTTGGCTTGGAAAATGTAAGACGGAAGAAGAGGGCGAAGCTGGCCCCTTCCCGGCCCGCGGGTGTCTTCGGGAGGCCGGCAAGCCGGAGAGCGGGGGAGAATTCGCAATGGGGCGTCCCCGTCGGTAAAAAATCAACTTGCTTCTTGAAGGGCAAGTTGATTTTTATTTTCCTTGTTCTCCCTTTTTTCCTTTTTGTATAAGAACGCTCTTCGCCCCTCCGTGTCCTCCCGTCCGAGGATCCACGCGGCCTTGCCCTCATCGCCCCTTCACTTCCGTAAGCTCCAGTCCCAAGTCTGTATGCTCCCATTTTGAAGGAATGCCTTATTTTGCTAATAGTCAGCAAGATCGTATTTTTTTGAGACACGTGGTTTTTCCTTCAGGCGATTCACATTTTTTTCTCAAGCAAAAAAAATGTGAATCGCCTGAAGGAAATTTGCGTTCCTTTTGAGAGCGATTTTGTCCTATTCCGTCACTCATTTCTTCCCTTCACGAGACCGTGGAAGCCTCTTCCGCTGCAACACCGCAGGCTTTCTACTGCCCCGAAGCGTGGGGTAAGAGCCGCTTTCATGGATTTCTGGATATGGCGGAGCGCTGGCATTGAAACGGTTAGGAGCATTTCTTCCCCGTAGTGCCCCACAAGAAAAAACGGTTTTCATGTTATACAACAAAAGAAAACGGCATCTTATTTTTTCTATATTTTCTAATTTTGCCCAAAATTTGGGCTAATATATAGAAAACAAAAATTAATATTATGGGATTTACACAAGATGAAGGAGACAAATTGTATCTCTACTCTATTACTACGGTGGCCATCATAGGCGGGCTTTTGTTCGGTTATGACACGGCGGTTATTTCTGGTGCGGAAAAGGGTTTGGAAGCATTTTTCCTGACGGCTACGGACTTTCAATACGACAAGGTCCTGCATGGCATCACTTCTTCCAGCGCGTTGATCGGTTGTGTGATTGGCGGCGCCATTTCGGGCATGTGCTCTTCCCGTTTGGGGCGAAGAAACTCCTTGCGGCTGGCTTCCGTGCTGTTTTTCCTTTCGGCTTTGGGCTCTTACTATCCTGAGTTCCTGTTCTTCGAGTATGGGAAAGCCGATTGGAACTTGTTGATTGCCTTCAACCTATATCGAATCCTGGGCGGTGTAGGCGTAGGGCTGGCCTCGGCGGTTTGTCCGATGTACATAGCGGAAATAGCCCCATCTAACATCCGGGGGACTTTGGTGTCGTGCAACCAGTTTGCCATTATTTTTGGTATGTTGGTGGTCTATTTCGTGAACTACCTGATTATGGGCGACCATCTGAACCCTATTCTTGTCAAGGACGCTGCGACCGGGGCTATGTCTGTCAGTCCGGAATCCGACATGTGGACGGTGTATGAAGGTTGGCGTTACATGTTCGGGTCTGAAGCCTTCCCGGCGGCCTTGTTCGGCTTGCTGTTGTTCTTCGTGCCCAAGACTCCGCGCTATCTGGTGTTGTGTGGAGAAGAAGAGAAGGCCTATGGCATATTGGAGAAGATCAACGGCAGCAAACTTGCCGGCAAGATATTGGAAGAGATCAAGTTGACCTCCAAGGAGAAGACGGAGAAACTTTTCACCTATGGCGTGGCTGTGATTGTCATCGGCATTATGCTTTCCGTGTTCCAGCAAGCCATCGGCATCAATGCCGTGCTCTATTACGCGCCGCGGATTTTTGAAGGTGCGGGCGCGGAAGGCGGCGGCATGATGCAGACCGTCATTATGGGCATTGTCAACATCGTGTTCACGCTGGTGGCCATTTTCACCGTGGACAAGTTCGGGCGCAAGCCGTTGCTGATCATCGGTTCTTTAGGCATGGCGTTGGGCGCGTTTGCGGTGGCGCTTTGCGACCAGATGGGGGTCAAGGGCATTTTCCCCGTATTGTCCATCATCGTTTACGCGGCATTCTTCATGATGTCCTGGGGACCCATATGCTGGGTGCTCATTGCGGAGATTTTCCCCAATACCATTCGCGGCCAGGCCGTGGCTATCGCTGTGGCGTTCCAATGGGTGTTCAATTACCTGGTGTCGTCCACCTTCCCGCCTTTGTACGATTTCAGTCCGATGTTTGCTTATAGCCTGTATGGCATCATCTGTCTGCTTGCGGCTCTCTTTGTGTGGAGGAGCGTGCCGGAAACCAAGGGGAAGACGTTGGAGGACATGACGGAATTGTGGCGGAGCCGCTTGCAGAAGAAGAACTGAGAACCGGTCGGAATCCTAAGATACGGCTTTTAAGAAACAAGTCCATTCACGGAACGGGGGCGCGTCTGAGGGGCGCGCCCCCTTTCCGTGAATGGACTTGCCTCTATGTTGACAGAAAATGGTGAGTTTCTATCGTCCTGTTTAGGGAAGGATTCTCTATTTTTGCACACGAATCCTAAGGGCCGTTGCCTTTCGGGGCATGAAGGGGAGCGGGTGCAGGATATGGAGCGGAATAGAAGTAATCAACATGAATTTGAATATGGGTAAAACAATGAAGGTGAGAAAGGCGTGCCTGTGTCTGGCCGGCTGTTTGTTTTCGTTGGCGATTAGGGCAGAGCGGGTACCCATGAAATTGTGGTATGACGAGCCGGCCACGGAATGGATGACTTCGGCCTTGCCCGTGGGCAATGGCGAAATCGGGGCGATGTTCTTTGGCGGCGTGGGACGGGAACAAGTGCAATTCAATGACAAGACGTTGTGGGCGGGCAGCCCGACCCAGCGCGGGGCTTATCAGAACATGGGCGATCTGTTCTTTGACTTCGGGACTCCGGAGGGTTATGCCGGCTACCGGAGGGAGTTGTCGCTGGACGATGCGGTGGGCCGGGTGTCCTATGTCCTGGGCGGCGTGGAGCATGTGCGCGAATATTTTGCCAGTCGTCCGGACAGCGTGATCGTGGTGCGCCTGGCTTTGCCCTCTGCAAAGGGCGCCTTGAATTTTACGTTGAGGCTGGAGGGCGCCCACCAGGAGGGCACCAAGGTTGTGGGGCATACCATGACGATCGGCGGGACACTTGACCTGCTGTCTTACGAGGCGCAGGTGGTGTTGCTCACCGAGGGCGGGACGGTGGAAGCCTTTCCGGATGGTTTGAAAGTCAGCGGAGCCGATGCGGCGACAGTGCTCTTGACAGGAGCCACGAACTTCGACCTTGCTTCGCCGACTTATACGCGGGGTGGCGCGGAGGAAGTGCACGGGCGGGTGAGTGCCCGTATGGCCAAGGCCGCGGGAAAGTCGTATGAGGAACTGAAAGAGAGCCATTTGGCGGACTACCGCCCCCTTTTCTCCCGTGTCGACGTGAATTTCGGTCAAGGCATGCCGGATTATCCCACGGACGTGCTGGTGCGCGAACATGCCGATCATCCTTATTTGGATATGCTCTATTTCCAATATGGCCGTTATCTCATGTTGGGTTCTTCGCGTGGCGGGCAGTTGCCCAGCAACCTGCAAGGGCTTTGGAACAATGTGAATCATCCCGCCTGGGAGTGTGACTACCATAGCAATATCAACGTGCAAATGAATTATTGGCCGGCAGAAGTCGCCAATCTTTCGGAATGTTATGCCCCTTTTATTGAATATGTGTCCACCGAGGCGTTAAAGCCAGGAGGGTCTTGGCAGCGGGTGGCGCGGAAAGAACATTGCCGGGGCTGGGCCGTGCATACGCAGAACAACATATTCGGTTACACGGACTGGAACATCAACCGCCCGGCCAATGCCTGGTATTGTACCCACTTGTGGCAACATTATGCTTATACTTTGGATCGCGGGTATTTGCGCGACACGGCATTCCCGGTGATGAAGTCGACTTGTGAATACTGGTTCGACCGCTTGGAGGAAAATGCAGACGGCCGTTTGGTGGCTCCCGATGAATGGTCGCCCGAACATGGGCCTTGGGAAGACGGGGTGGCCTATGCCCAACAGTTGATTTATGCGCTGTTCGAGGAAACGTTGTCTGCAGCGCGCGCGCTACGGGTCCACGACGGTTTTGTGCAAGAATTGGAAAAGAAATTTGCCCGACTGGACAACGGGCTTCATGTCGGTTCTTGGGGGCAAATCAAGGAATGGACGCGAGAAGAAGATGTGCAAGGCGACAACCACCGTCATTTGTCACATCTGATGGCTTTGTTCCCATGCGACGAGATTTCCTGTCTGAAGGACTTGCGTTATGTGGAGGCCGCAAAAGTATCTTTGAATTCGCGGGGCGATGGCGCCACGGGGTGGAGCCGGGCCTGGAAGGTGGCCTGCTGGGCAAGATTGTGGGACGGCGAGCGGGCCTATCGCCTGTTGAAACAGGCGCAGCACTTGACAGATTTGACTGTTGTCAGCATGGACGACCACGCAGGCGGAGTGTATGAGAATCTTTTTTGTGCTCACCCGTCCTTCCAAATTGACGGGAATTTCGGTGCCACGGCAGGCATCGCCGAAATGTTGTTGCAGAATACTCCAAAGGGGATCTATCTGTTGCCGGCTCTTCCGAAAGCATGGGCCGATGGGCACTTTAGAGGATTAAAGGCTCATGGCTGTTTCGTGGTGGATGCCGTTTGGGCAGGGGGAAGGCTGACAGAGGTGGAGGTTACTTCCGGCGCAGGGATGGAGTGTAAGATGTATTTTCCTGGTCGTAGCATTGTCAGGGTGGAAAACACTCGTGGCAGGAAGGTCGGGTTTGTGCAAAGCGAGGATGGGATGGTCGCGTTCCGGACAAAACCAGGTGTGCGCTATCGGCTATTCTTCGAAACACCCTTGAACGGATAAAAAGGGGGATGTTGGAACGAAGTCCGGGGAATGGCTTCCAGGAAGGCGATTGTGGCAACCAGGATGAGCCAATGCCGGTTTGAGAATGGCCGCGGCGCCTTTTGGGGTGGGCGGCCATTCGTTTCTTTCTTTACGGCGGCAGCTTTTCCGGTAAAATCTTCGAAAGACAATCTTTTTTAAGCCTTTTCTATGAATAGTTTTGTTCAAAAGGCCGTTTTATCCTTTTATTTTGTTAACTTTGCCCTGATGTAAGATTGAAAATGTATGAAAATAACACTTTTGCAACAAGATATTGTGTGGGGGAAACCGGAGGAAAATGTGCGTGCGGCCGAGCAAGCGATGAACGCACGGCCCGGATCGTCTCTTTATGTGTTGCCGGAAATGTTTTCCACGGGCTTCTGTACGGAGCCAGAAGGGTTGGCCGAACCGGCAGATAGTGACACGTTACGTTGGATGTGCAGTTATGCGCAGGAGCATGGCTGCGCCGTGGCCGGCAGTCTCGCGGTGTGGGAGGAAGGGAAATATTGCAATCGCTTTTATTTCGTGTTTCCTGACGGTTCATACCGCACTTACGACAAGCGCCACTTGTTTACTTATGGCGGCGAAGACCGTCACTTCACGGCAGGACGCGAACGAGTGATCGTGGAATACGCCGGGGTGCGTTTCCTGCTGCTGGTTTGCTATGACCTGCGTTTCCCGGTTTGGTCGCGTAGCCGAAAGGATTACGATGCCATACTTTATGTAGCCAATTGGCCGACTTCACGCGTAGAGGCATGGCTTGCCTTGTTGAGAGCCAGGGCTATTGAGAACCAGTGCTATGTGGCAGGAGTGAATCGCGTGGGCACCGATCCGGCATGTGACTATTGTGGCGGCACGTTGTGCATTGACCCTTATGGGAAGACCTTGGCGGAGTGTGAACGTGGAAAGGCCGGCAGTGTGACGGTAGAGCTTGACATGGACAGCTTGGAGGCTTTCCGGCAGAAATTCCCCGTGTTGGAAGATGCAGACGGATTTGATTTGAAACTTTAAACAGACTGTTATTTTATATATGGAAAAGAAACTTTTATTGGGTGACGAGGCGATTGCCTTGGGGGCGATCCATGCGGGCATCCGCGGGGTGTATGCCTATCCGGGGACACCGAGCACGGAAATCACCGAATATATCCAACGTCACCCGCTGGCACGCGAACGCGGGCTGCATAGCACTTGGTGTACGAATGAAAAGACAGCGGTGGAAGCGGCTTTGGGCGTTTCCTATGCCGGCGGACGGGTCATAGCCTGCATGAAGCATGTGGGGTTGAACGTGGCTGCCGACGCGTTTGTCAATTCTGCCATCACGGGGGTGAACGGCGGCATGATTGTGATTGTGGCAGATGATCCTTCCATGCATTCGTCGCAAAACGAACAGGATTCCCGTTTTTATGGAAAATTTTCTTTGATGCCTGTTTTAGAGCCTTCCACCCAACAAGAGGCTTACGACATGATGGAGTATGGCTTTGAACTTTCCGAGCGTGAGAAGTTGCCGGTGCTGATGCGCATCGTGATGCGTCTGGCACATTCCCGGGCGGCAGTCACGGTGAAGGATTCGGCTTCCGATGTGCAGGCGTTGCCTTGCGCGAAAGACCCGGCAAGTTGGGTGCTTCTGCCGGCCAACTCGCGGCGGAAGTATGCGGCTTTGGTGGAGCAACAGCCTCGATTGGAGGAACTGGCGGCCAAGGCTCCTTATACCCGTTATGAGCCGTCGGACAAGAAGAAACCGATGGGAATCCTGGCTTGCGGCATCGGCTATAATTATGTAGAGGAAGTGAAGGAAGCCAAGTCTTGTTTTAATGTGTTAAAGATCACGCAATACCCATTGCCCGTGTCGTTGGTGCGCCAGTTGGCGGAAGACAGCAACGGGATTCTTGTCGTGGAAGACGGGCAGCCGTTTGCCGAGGAGCTTGTCAAAGGCATGCTGTCGGCGGACTATCCTGTGAAGGGGCGTTTGACGGGTGATTTGCCGCGCACCGGGGAACTGACTCCCGATAGCGTGGCAACGGCTATGGGGCACCAGCCCGTCCGGTTTTTTGAAATGCCGAAAGAGGTGGTGTCCCGTCCGCCAGCCTTGTGCCAAGGATGCGGGCACCGGGACGTGTACACGGCGTTGAATGAAGTGGTGAAGGATTATCCGAATGCACGGGTGTTTGCCGACATCGGTTGCTATACGTTGGGGGCGTTGCCACCCTTCCGCGCCATCGACACTTGTCTCGACATGGGGGCTTCCATCACGATGGCCAAAGGAGCCGCGGATGCCGGAGTCTTTCCCGCGATAGCAGTGATCGGTGACTCCACGTTCACTCATTCCGGCATGACAGGCTTGTTGGATGCGGTGAACGACAAGGCGCAAATCACCGTGATCATTTCAGACAATCTGACCACGGCCATGACCGGTGGTCAAGATTCTGCCGGCACCAACAAGTTCGAGGCCATTTGCCTGGGGCTTGGCGTGGAGCCGGAACATGTGCGCGTGGTGGTGCCTTTGCCCAAGAACATGGAAGAGATTACGCGTATTCTTCGTGAAGAGATCGAATATAAGGGGGTTTCCGTGGTCATCCCGCGCAGGGAGTGCATCCAGACCCTGAACCGGAAATTGAAACAAAAAAGAGCAGAAAAGAAGTCATGAAACAAGATATCATTCTATCCGGCGTGGGGGGGCAAGGCATCCTCTCCATTGCCACCATCATCGGCGAGGCCGCCACACAGGCCGGGTTGACCTTGAAACAGGCTGAAGTCCACGGCATGAGCCAGCGGGGGGGGGACGTGCAGTCCAATCTTCGCTTGGCGGACGGCCCTATAGCTTCCGACCTGATCACGGCAGGCACGGCCGACATGATCCTTTCGTTGGAACCGATGGAGGCGTTGCGCTATTTGCCCTATTTGGACAAGGAGGGTTGGGTCATTACTTCTTCTTCGCCTTTTAAGAATATCCCGAATTATCCGGCCGACGAGGATTGGTCTGCAGCCTTGAAGGCCTTGCCACACGTCGTCATGGTGGACGTGGAGGCTTTGGCGCGCGAACATGCCATGCCGAAGTGTGCCAACGTGATTTTGCTGGGTGCGGCCGCACGTTTCCTGAACATTCTCACCGTGGAGCAATTGCGGGGGAGTGTCGCACGGATTTTTGCCGCCAAGGGCGAAGCCGTGGTGGAGATGAACCAGCGGGCCTTTGACATCGGCCACGATGCGGCATTGGTAGAATAGGAGGATGGAAGCATATGGGACATCAAGTGTTTAGCGAAGAACTGGTGGCATCTGTGGTGAAGGAGCTACAGATAGCCGACCTTGCCCATGCCACGATCGGAGAGGTGTTGCTGGTGGCATCCCGGCTGGAGCAGCTCACGGGCATCCCTTTTATCCGCATGGACCAAGGTTCGCCCGGGTTGCCGGCCAACCGCATCGGCGTGGAGGCCGAGAAGGCTGCGTTGGACCGTGGCGTCGGGTCGCAATATCCGGCAGCCGACGGAGTGCCCGAGCTGAAACGCGAAGTGTCGCGTTTCGTGAAGGCTTTCATCGACGTCGACGTGTCGCCGCGTTCCTGCATCCCGACGACAGGATCGGTGGCAGCCTCTTTCGGGGCGTTCGTCATCACGACACAATGCGTGAAAGGCAAGGACAAGGTCTTGTTCATCGATCCGGGGTTTCCCATCCAGAAGTCGCAGTTGCGCATTATCGGGGTGGAGTGGGAGCAGTTTGACATCTATCACTACCGGGGGGAAGCCTTGCGGGACAAGATGGAAAGCTATCTGGAGCGGGGCGACATTGCAGCCATCATCTATTCCAATCCGAATAATCCGGCGTGGATTTGCTTGGAAGACAGTGAACTGGCCATCATTGGCGAGTTGGCTACGCGCTACGACGCGGTGGTGTTGGAAGACATGGCCTATTTTTGCATGGATTTCCGTCAGGATCTGGGCAAACCCTGGCAACCGCCCTATCCGCCCACGGTGGCCAAATACACGGATAATTATATCCTCATGCTTTCTTCTTCCAAGATCTTCAGCTATGCCGGACAGCGCATGGCTGCGGCTTGTGTGTCCGACAAATTGTTCGACCGCCATTTCCCGGCCTTGGCCGAACGCTATGGAGACTCCGGCATTTTCGGGCAGACCTTTGTGGCTTCCATTCTCTACATGATCACTTCCGGTTGCACGGCTTCCACGCAGTATGGCTATGCCGAGATGTTGCGGGCTGCCACCGACGGCGAGCTGGACTTTTCCGCCGACATGCGTGAATATGCCCGCCGCGCCGAACGGATGAAAAAGGTTTTCACGGACAATGGTTTCCACATCGTATATGACTATGATGTGACCCGCCCCGTGGGCGACGGCTTTTTCTTCACCATCGGTTATGGCCAGATGAGCGGCGGGGAACTGTTGCGTGAGTTGCTCTATTATGGCGTGAGCAGCATTTCGCTGGAGACCACCGGAAGCGAACAGGGCGGCGTGAGGGCCTGCACTTCCCGCATGAGGGAGGAACTATATCCCGTCATGGAAGAGCGGATGAAGGCGTTCCGCATGGACCACCCTTTGGACAACGCATAATATTCTTTTAATACCAATAACACCAACGGCCGTCTGGCCGTCAGAAACACAATGGAAAACGAAATTTGGAATAGAAACAAAGAGTGCATGAGCCGCGACGAGTTGCGCGACTTGCAGGGGAAACGGTTGCATAAGTTGGTAGACCTGGTGTATCACAATACGCCTTTTTACCGCCACAAGATGCAGGAGCTGGACTTGTTGCCGGCCGACATCCGTACGATAGACGACATCGTGAAGTTGCCCTTTACCACGAAGGCCGACCTGCGCGACAATTACCCGGTGGGGCTGCTGGCTACGCCCATGTCGGAAATCGTGCGCATTCACGCTTCGTCCGGAACGACGGGCAATCCCACCATCGTGGGCTACACTTACCGTGACTTGGAAATCTGGAAGGAGGTCACGGCGCGGGCACTGACTGCCTACGGGGTGACGCGGGGCGACATCGTGTCGGTGGGCTACGGTTACGGGCTTTTCACCGGCGGGTTGGGGGCGCACTACGGTGTGGAGCATTTGGGGGCCACCGTGCTGCCCACTTCCACGGGCAACACGGAGAAGCACATCCGCCTCTTGCGCGACTTGGGCGTGACGGGATTGGCTTGCACCCCTTCCTATGCCCTTTACCTGGCTGAAGCCTTGCACAAACAGGGGCTTTCGGCCGACGACCTGAAGCTGCGCATCGGGGCTTTCGGCGCCGAGCCGTGGACGGAGAACATGCGGCGTGAGATCGAGGAACGTCTGGGCATACAGGCTTACAATATTTACGGCCTGAGCGAAATCATGGGGCCGGGAGTGGCTTATGAGTGTGGCTGCAAGGACGGTTCGCACATAGCCGAAGACCATTTTTATCCCGAGGTCATCAATCCGGAGACTGGCGAGGTGCTTCCCCTGGGGCAGGAAGGCGAGTTGGTGCTCACCACGCTGACCAAGACCGGCATGCCGCTTTTGCGTTACCGCACAAAGGACCTGACCACCCTGATGCCGGGCACGTGTGCTTGTGGCCGCACCAGCATCCGTTTCACCCGCATATTGGGCCGGAGCGACGACATGCTGATCATCCGGGGCATCAACGTGTTCCCCTCACAGGTGGAGTCCGTGATTCTGGAAATGCCGGAATTCGCGCCCCGCTACATGCTGGTGGTGGACAGAAAGAACAATCTCGACACCTTGGAAGTGCAGGTGGAATTGCGTCCCGACTGTTTTTCAGACGACATGGGCGGCATGCTCGATTTGCGGCGCAAACTGGGCGAACGATTGAAGAGCGTGTTATCCATCAGTGCGGAAGTGAAACTGGCCGAACCCAACAGCTTGCCGCGTAGCGAGGGGAAGAGCACCCGGGTGATCGACAAACGTGTATTGGCTTAACCGTTAAAAGAAAGGAATAGCTATGGAAACCATCAAACAATTGTCCGTGTTCTTGGAGAATAAGGGCGGACGAATCAATGACGTGGCCAAGGCGTTGGGCCGGCAGGGCATCAACATGCATGCGTTCAGCATGGCCGAAACGACGGATTTCGGCATTCTTCGTCTGATCGTGTCCGATGTGGACAAGGCGGTGGATGTCTTGCGGGCGGAAAACTTTGCCGTGGTGCTGACCGACGTGGTGTGCATCAGTTGCCCGAATGTGGCGGGAGCGCTTTCCGGCATCTTGGAGCGTTTGGCCGCACATCAGGTGTTCATTGAATACATGTATGCTTTTGCGCAGGGCGAGAAGGCGCACATCGTGATCCGTCCAAGCGATTTGGGCGAATGCCTGAAATGGCTGTCAGAGGAAGATTGCGACATTTTGGAGGGACGCCAGCTGTAGGCCGTCCTTTTCCCGGTGTAGGGAAGCACTTCCGGGCCTTGGCCGCGTGTGCGGAAAAGGGCCGGAAGTGCTTTTTTTGTTTGGCACGTGCGGGAGGCGGCCATGTGTTCCGCGAAGGAAGAGGGGGTGCTCTCCCGTTTGAAAGGTTTCCGTTCCTTTTGAGGAGGTGTTTTGTTTCCCCTTTGGAGAACGGCAGGAGGCAGCCGTGCCCCCTTGGGAAGGGAGGATAGGGGAATCCCGCAGGGGGACTTTATCCCTATTTGTTTGCCTTTTTTTACCAGTTCTCAGGCTGTGCCTTTTTTCCGGCGGGCTTGCCTTTGCGGGTTGGCGTTTTTTAATTACCTTTGTTCCTTATTAATAGTTACAAATAGGTCTCATGAAAAGTGATATTGAAATCGCCCATGCGTGCCGGCTGCGCCCGGTGGAGGAAATTGCCCGCATGGTGCAAATCCCTTTGGAAGAACTGGAACACTACGGGAAGCATATAGCCAAGGTGCCTGAGAAACTTATTGATCGGGAAAAGGTGCGGAGGAGCCGTCTGATTCTGGTGACGGCCATCACTCCCACCAAGGCCGGCATCGGGAAAACCACGGTGTCCATAGGCCTGGCTTTGGGGCTGGGCCGGCTGGGGAAGAAGAACATCGTGGCCCTGCGCGAGCCCTCCCTTGGCCCTTGTTTCGGTCTGAAAGGCGGAGCGGCGGGGGGCGGATATGCCCAAGTGCTTCCGATGGAGCGGATCAACCTGCATTTCACCGGTGACTTCCACGCCATCACGTCGGCCCACAACATGATTGCGGCCTTGCTGGACAATTATGTCTACCAGCATCGCGATGAAGGTTTTGCCCTGAAGGAGGTGTTGTGGAAAAGGGTGTTGGACATCAATGACCGCAACTTGCGTTACATCGTGACCGGACTGGGGGCCAAGACCAACGGGGTGGTGATGGAAAGTGGTTTCGACATCACGCCGGCATCCGAGATCATGGCCATTTTGTGTCTGGCGGAAGACGCGCAGGATCTGCGCCGGAGGATAGAAAACATTGTGTTGGGCACCACGGTCGACGGCAAGCCCT
The DNA here is from genome assembly GCA_944321975.1 of uncultured Paraprevotella sp. Classification (GTDB taxonomy): domain Bacteria; phylum Bacteroidota; class Bacteroidia; order Bacteroidales; family Bacteroidaceae; genus Paraprevotella. The sequence continues at coordinate 10,118 of CALUNJ010000010.1, read as the reverse complement.
TCCGGGTGAAGGACATGGGAGTGGCCGGAGCCGTCTGCGCGTTGTTGAAGGATGCCTTGCATCCGAACCTCGTGCAGACTACTGAAAATACGCCGGCCATCGTGCACGGAGGCCCGTTTGCCAACATCGCCCACGGGTGCAGTTCGGTCTTGGGGACGAAGCTGGCCATGACCTATGCCGACTATGTGGTGACGGAGGCCGGATTCGGAGCCGACCTGGGCGCGGAAAAGTTTTTCAACATCAAATGCCGGAAGGCGGGGCTGCAACCGAAGCTGACTGTGGTCGTGGCCACCACGCGGGGGCTGAAGATGCATGGCGGCGTGCCCTTGGAACAGATCGGGAACCCCGATGCCGCAGGGCTGCAACGCGGTTTTGCCAACTTGGACCGGCATGTGCGCAACATGCAGGCTTTCGGGCAGACGGTGGTGGTGTGCTTCAATCGTTATGACACAGACACGGAGGAAGAAATCGCCCTGTGCAGGGCGCACTGCGAGGCTCTGGGCGTGGGCTTTGCGGTGAACAGCGCTTATTCGGAAGGCGGCCGGGGGGCCGAGGAACTGGCCCGCCTTGTGGTGGAAACCATTGAGCGGAAGCCCTCCGGGCCGTTGTCGTTCACCTATGCCGATGACGATCCGATAGAAGTGAAGGCAGAAAAAGTGGCGCGCCAGGTCTATGGAGCCGACGGCGTGACCTTTTCGCCTGCGGCACGCCGGGCGATAGAGCGCATTCGCCAGCTGGGCGTCGGCCACTATCCAGTCTGCATCGCCAAGACGCAATATTCATTCTCGGCCGACGCACATGCCTATGGCGTGCCCCGGGGATTCAAGATCCACATTCGTGAAGTGGTGCCGAATTTCGGAGCCGAGATGATCGTATTGGTGGTCGGCGACATGATGCGCATGCCCGGGCTTCCGAAACACCCCCAGGCGGAGCGTATAGACTTGGTCGATGGTGAAATCGTGGGGCTTTCGTAGGGGGCAGGAATCCGGCTCCAGGCTCGTTACTCTCCTTTTGGTCATCCAATGGGCCGTCCTGCTGGCAGCTCTTACGGGCTGCGGGCAGGACGGCTCGTGCCGGAATACGTCGCAAGAGGCGTTCGTGGACTCGTTGAACGACATGGCGGCCGATTGGTTGTTCGTGTGCCCGGACAGCGCGATGGCTTGCGCGCTTCGGGCCGAAAAGGCGGCTGGCGGTTATTCGGACGGCTTGTGCGAGGCTTGGAGCCACCAGATGTCCGTCTGTTTCCTGCGCATGGATTTCGACCGTTGCCATGCGCTCTATGGCCGGATCCTCCACACGACCCACAATGTGATAGAACGGTTGGCGGCCGAAACGCAGATGATGTGGATTTGCCAGAGAGGCTCGCAGAACAAGGCTTTTTTCGACCATTATGACCGCGCGTTGTCCCACTTGGACCAGATTGGCCGGGAACAGGAATGCGTGAAGGGGCGCGACAAGGTGCGTGCCGGGCATGCGGCCGTGTCGTTCCATCTGGCCACGGCCGCCTACTACATGAATCTGATGCAAGGCAAGGAGGCCCGCGCGGCACTTGCCGCAGTCGATGCGGACGGCCACGTCCGCCGCGACAAGGCCTTGTTGACTTGTTATTGGTTCCTGAACGGCGCGGTGGCGGGAATGGGCCGGATGTGGGAGGACGGGGAGCAGGCCGTGGAATCGTTTGATTGCTACCTGACGGCCTATTCGTTGGCCGCATACCATGGATATGTTTATTTTGAGGCCAAGGCGGAGCTGGCGTTGGCCCGGTTGTTGTCCGATGCCTGGGCGTATGGCCTGGTCCGGCAGGAACGTGCGGCGGAACTGGACTATCTGTGCCGCCTGTTCGCCGAGGGAGAGGAGGCCTGCAGCCCGGACGCCGCCTCGTCCTTGTGCCTTCCGGGCTGCATGGCGCGGGACGGACGGGGGAAGGCTTCGGCACTGGGAAGCCTGTGGCTTGCGGCAGAGGCGCGTCTGGCGTTGGGCGACGTGGCTTTTTCCGGGGGGGACTATCCTTCGGCACTGGCAGAATATGAAGGCGCGCTTGACTTGCTGAACCGTCATCACCAGACGTATTACCCCGCCGACACAGACCAGCTGCTGGAAGCCTATGACGGCTCGGGCCGTACTCCGGCGGGCATCGTGTGGGCGCGTGATTCCGACACGCAGACCGTCCCGCAGTGCCTGATGGACGTGCGCGAGCGCCTGAGCCTGGCGTTCAGCGCGCTGGGCGCCAAGCAGGAATCGGATTATAACCGCAATGCTTATTTGGACTTGTTGGATTTCACCCGCCAGGACCGGGCTTTGGAAAGCCGTGTGCATGCCGCGGCACGCGACAACCGCGCCTTGCGTGCGGCGTTGCATGCCGTGGTGGCGCTTTCCGTGCTTTTTGCCTTGTTGCTGGCGGTCTATGCCCGGATGTGGCGGAAGCGCGACCTCCGGCAGCACCGGCTGTTGGACGACATGTCGCGCTGGTTCATGGACGTGGCTTCCATGAAGGCGGCGGACAAACTGGATGCGGCATTCGATGTTTATCCTTGGATGAAGAAGGAGAAGCGCATTTTGCACGAGGTGCTGCGCCCCTATGTGGCTTGGACGGAGCGGAGCCGTGCCTTGTCGGGCAAGTCGGCCGGGGAGTGCATGCACATGCACGACGAATCCGTGCGGAGCGGTTTGCGCGTGGAGCGCGACAAGCGCGAGAACGTGCGGAAACGTGCCAAAGTGTCGTTGGTGTACGATGTGTATCCCTTGATAGGGCGCATCCTTCACGGGGTGTCCCGTCTGGAAAAGGGGCAGGACATCCGGCCGGAGACCTTGGGCTACGTGGAAGAACTGGCCGATGAGATTAACCGCCACAACGAGGTGTTGACCGAATGGATCCGGCTGAACCGGGGGGAACTGGCCCTGACGGTCGAGAGTTTCCCGCTGCAGCCCTTGTTCGACGTGTTGGGGCGTGGCGAGGTCGTTTTCCGGCGTGACGGGGTGAGGTTGGCACTGCATCCGACCTCACTTTGGGTGAAAGCGGACAAGGCATTGACTTTTTTTATGCTGAACACCTTGGCCGACAATGCGCGCAAGTTCACGCCGCCCGGAGGAAAAGTGGAAGTGAGGGCCGAGGAACTGGCCGACGCGGTGGAAATCTCGGTGGAAGACACGGGATGCGGTCTTTCGGAATCAGACGTGGCGGTGATCCGTTCGTCAAAAGTGTACGACGCTTCCAAAATCGGGGCCTGCGGCGTTTCGAAGTCGCGGAAAGGGCAGGGGTTCGGATTGTTGAACTGCAAGGGGATCATCGAAAAATACCGCAAGGAAGGCGGATTGTTTGCCGTGTGCCGCCTGGATGTGGAGAGCCGCCTGGGCGCCGGCAGCCGTTTTTCTTTTCGCCTGCCCAAGGGGGCGGCGCGTTTGCTGGTGTGGCTTTTGGGGTTGTGGTGCTTTTGCCCGGCGGCCCGCGCGGACAAGCTCCAAGAGGCCGTACGGGCAGCCGATTCGGTCTACTTTGCGAATATTGAAGGGGATTATGAACGTGGGCTCCGGATGGCGGATTCCGCCTTCCGGGCCATCAATGCCTATTACGGGCCGTTCCTTCCTCAGGGATGCCGGGAAGAATGCCTGACGGTGGATGGCGGAGGGGAGGAAGAGCTGAAATGGCTGGAGAACGGGGTGAAGGCCGATTACCATTTGATCATGGGGCTGCGCAACGAGGTGTCGGTTGCCGCGCTGGCACTTTGCAAATGGGAAGTGTACGGTTTCAACAATTTCCAGTTTTCCCATCTGTACAAGCTGCTCACGAAAGACAGTTCTTTGGAGAATTTCTATCTCAGGCAGCGCGGCATCCGGTCGGCATTGAGCGTGGGAACCGCCTTGCTGGTGATGTCGGTCGTCTTGTTTGCCGTTTCGGCCTATGTGGTGTATTTCCGCAGGCGCATTTTGTTCCGCTTCAATGCCATGCAAGTGCTTGAAATCAACCGGGCCATGCTGGACGCCGCCGGGACGGACGCTTTGACGGACGAGGAAGAAACCGTGCGCCGCATACTCCGGGCTGTCTCGTCGGGGTTGAAAGAATTGCACGCGATGGGCGGCCTTTTGTTGTTGCTCCGGCCCGGGCAGGGGCGGAAAGGAGGGGTGCATGCCTGCTCCTGCGAGCCGCATGCCCCGCTCATGAATGCGCTGGTGGAACGTGCCTATGAGACCGGGGCCGACGCTTTTGAACCGCCGGCCAACGTGCGTGCTTATCCCTTGCTGGTGCGGTTCGGCTCCGGCGAACGCCTCTGCATCGGGGCCGTGGCCATGGATTATGGCACTTACCGCATGCGGAAAGAAGATTTCACTTTTGAACGGTATGTGGTGAACTACTTGTCGATCATGCTTTATGAGTCGGTGGTGTTGCGGGGGATAGACCGGGAAAACATGGAGCAGGCAAGGGAGGAAAGGCGGCGGGCTTTGTTCGAGGAATCCAGGCTGAGGGTGCAGAACCAGATTCTGGACAATTGCCTTTCGTCCATCAAGCACGAGACCATGTTTTATCCCGGCCGCATCAAGCATATCGTGCACGGGATGAAGGAAAACGGGGCTGCCGGCGACATGGCGGAACGGATACGCACCTTGCGCGAGGTGACGGAATATTATGCGGAAATCTACACGCTGCTTTGTGCGCGGGCCGCCCGCCAGGTGGACATGGCCTATTTCAAATGTACGGACTTCCGGCCTGCCGAGATTTGCGAAGAGTGGCAACGTTATGCCGCCAAGGTGCCTGGACACGGGAGAAAGGCTCCGGGACTCCGGGTGGAGAATGCTTGCGGCACGGGAGTGCGCGTGTATGCCGACAAGGTTTTGGCCGTTTATTTGCTGGAGACGCTGACGAAAGAGTGGATTTCCCGCATGCCGCAAACCGAAGAAAAGCCCGGTTTGCTTTTGCAGCCGGTTGAAGGGGGGCGGTTTGTGCGTTTCGTGCTTTCAGCCTCGTGGAATGCCTTTCCACCCGGCGGGACGACGGATCTGTTCTATTCCGGGAAAGCGAATTATGCCTATTTGTTGTGCAAGGAAATCATTAAGGAACAAGATCGATTGAATAATTTTTGCGGTTGCCGCATCGAGGCCGTCTGGCATCCCAAGGAGGGCTGCGCGGTGTGGTTTACATTGCCAAAATACGAAGGAGGAAAACAGATATGAAGCCATTCAAGGTTATTATTGTGGAAGACGTGATGCTGGAATTGAAAGGCACGATGGAAATCCTGCGCACGGAAATCCCTGAAGCCGAGGTCATCGGAACGGCCATGAACGAAGAGGAACTGTGGAGACAGTTGCGCGGACACGTGCCGGATTTGCTGTTGCTGGATCTCGGGCTGGGCGGGTCGACGACGGTGGGGATCGACATTTGCCGCCAGGTGCGCCAGACGTACCCCGCCATGCGCATCCTTATTTTTACCGGAGAGATTCTCAACGAACGTTTGTGGGCGGATGCCCTGAAGGCCGGGGCGAACGGGGTGATCCTGAAAACGGGCGAGCTGATAACGCGAGGCGATGTGTGCCAGGCCATGGAGGGGCGTAGCTATGTGTTCAACCAGCCGGTTTTGAGGGTGATCGTGGAGCGTTTCATGCAGTCCGTGGAGGCGGAGTGGAAACACAAGGATGCCTTGCTCCGCTATGAGATTGATGAATACGACGAGCGTTTCCTGCGTCATTTGGCTTTGGGATATACCAAAGAGATGATCACGAACCTGAGGGGCATGCCTTTCGGCGTGAAGAGCCTGGAGAAACGTCAGAACGACTTGGCCTCGCGTCTGTTCGCCTCCCCGAGCCAAGGCAATATCAATGCCACCCGGCTGGTGGTGAGGGCTTTGCAGTTGCATATCATAGATTTGGAACATTTGGAGCCGGATGAAGAATAAGACAGGAAAGGACGAGGGGAGCCGGAATGCGGCCGCTTCGTGGATTTTGGCCGTTTTGTTCGTGGCGCATCTGCTGTGGTTCCCGGTGTCGTGGTTGGGGAGCGCGGCCGGACTGGCTTGGGAAAACCTGCTTTCCGTGCAAGGCCTCCGCTGGTATTGCTTCCACGCGCAGGATATGCTTTGCACTCCTGTGTTGTCCTATGTGATTCCTGTGGTTGTGCTGGTCGGGGCATTGGAGCGTTCTGGCATTTGGAACGTTTTCCGGGAGCGCATGTCCGTGGGGCGTTTCCAGCTCACCTACCGCCAACGCCGGGCTTTAGCCATGTCGGGTGTTTTCTTTTGCCTTTTCATGGGCGCCGTGATTTTGTCGGTGACCGGGCCTGTGCCGATCTTGTTGAGCATCACGGGGGAGATGTATCCGTCCCCCTTTTTCGTGGCGCTTTGCCAGAGTGTCCCGGTGGGGCTGACACTTTCCGCTTTGGCCTATGCCTCATTGGGCGGCCATCTGCGGGGATGGCATGATTGCCTGTCCGTGCTTTATTGGGGAGCCGCCCGGCATGCGGTGTGGATTTTTGTCACGGTCCTTTCGGTGTGGTTTTATGAGGTGGCGGCATATGTTTGTGGGGGGGACGCGGACGGCGGGCTCCAATGGTTTTATGAATAGGTTGATTGAAGAAATATGACAGGAAAATGTTTGTTGGATGATTTGAATGAAAACCAACGCAAGGCGGTGGAATACGTCGACGGCCCTTCGTTGGTGATTGCTGGGGCCGGGTCGGGGAAGACCCGTGTCCTGACCTATAAGGTCGCATACTTGCTGGACCGAGGTGTGAAGCCTTGGAACATCCTGGCCCTGACCTTCACGAACAAGGCCGCCCGGGAAATGAAAGAGCGCATCGCGGGACTGGTGGGGGAAGAAAGGGCCGCCGGGCTGTGGATGGGGACTTTCCACTCCGTTTTTTCGCGCATCTTGCGCATGGAGCCGGAGCAAACCGGCTTTTCGCCCCGCTTCACGATTTATGACCAGGCTGATTCGCGGAACCTGGTGAAAGCCATCGTCCGCGAAATGGGGTTGGACGAGAAACTCTATAAACCGGCCACCGTGGCTGCGCATATCTCGGCGGCCAAGAACCGGCTCGTCCTTCCCGATACTTATTTGGCAGACCGCCAGACCCAAATGGCCGACGTGGCTGCCAAGATTCCCATGACGGGAGAGGTCTATCGCCGTTACATGCTGCGTCTGAAACAGTCCGACGCCATGGATTTTGATGACCTGCTGCTGCACACCTATTTGTTGCTGCGGGACAATCCGGAAGTCTGCGACCGTTATGCGGAAAAGTTTGATTTCGTCTTGGTCGATGAATACCAGGACACGAATTATGCCCAGCATTGCATCGTGTGGGAGCTGACCCGCCGCCGGCAAAGGGTGTGCGTGGTGGGCGACGACGCGCAAAGCATTTATAGCTTTCGCGGGGCGAATATCGACAATATTCTTAATTTCAGTCAGAAATATAGCGGGGCGAAGGTCTTCAAGCTGGAGCAGAATTACCGTTCGACGAGATATATCGTGGATGCGGCCAATAGCCTGATCAGCCACAACGGGCGGCAAATCCGCAAAGAAGTGTTCAGCGAAAAGGAAAAAGGCACCCCCATACGTGTCTTTGCGGCTTACAGTGACCTGGAGGAGGCGGAGATCGTGGCGGGAAAAATCGCGGAGCTGCGCCGGAAACAGAATCTGGATTACGACGGGTTCGCCATCCTGTACCGCACCAATGCCCAGAGCCGCGCTTTTGAAGAGGCATTGCGCAAGCGCGGGATGCCCTACCGGATTTATGGGGGCTTGTCCTTTTACCAGCGCAAGGAAGTCAAGGACGTGATCGCCTATTGCCGGCTGGTGGTGAACAGGCACGACGAGGAAGCCTTTAAGCGGGTGGTGAACTATCCGGCACGCGGCATTGGCCAGACCACACTGGGCAAGCTCGTGGCGGCGGCTTCGGCACGTGGAGGCAGCCTGTGGGACGCGGCCGCGGACCCCGGCGGATATGGCTTGTCCGTGGGCAAGGCGGCGCAGGCCAGATTGGATGCTTTCACCGGAATGATAGGCCGCTTCATGGAGCAGGCGGGGCAGATGAATGCCGCGTCCCTGATTCAGCTTATCATCCGGGAGAGCGGCATGATGAAGGACATATTCCAGGATGCCAGTCCCGAAGGCATGGGCAGGCAGGAGAATGTGCAGGAGTTGCTGAATGGCGCGCAGGCTTTTGTGGCGGAGCGGCAGGAGGCGGGCGAAGCCGGCGGGCTGGCTGATTTCTTGCAGGAAGTGGCCCTCCTGGGCGACCTGGACGAGGACGACGGTGGGGGAGAAGGAGGCGACGGCCGCAAGGTGACGCTGATGACCATCCATTCGGCCAAAGGCTTGGAGTTTCCGGCTGTGTTTGTCGTGGGGATGGAGGAGAACCTGTTTCCCAGCCCGATGGCCGGCGACAGCATCCGGGCTTTGGAGGAGGAACGCCGGTTGTTTTATGTGGCGGTCACCCGGGCCGAACGTTTTTGCTTCCTGAGCTTTGCGCGGAGCCGTTTCCGCTTCGGGAAAATGGAGTTCGGCAACCCGAGCCGTTTCCTGCAGGATATAGACCGGAAGTATCTGGAGATGGATCCGCAAGGGGGAGGTTTCTTGCCTTCAGGCGGAGGGCGGCGGCCTTTGCCTGAGGGCGGAGGGGAGGGCACCGGAGGGGAATTCCGCCGGCGGCGCGGAATTCCTGCGGATGCTCCCGTGGCCCCCGCGCGCGCCTCGGGCTTGAAACCGCTGGGGCAGGGGTCGCTCCGGGACGCGGGGCGCGTCCCGGGCCTTCCTGCCGGCGGCAGGGCCGGGACGCCTCCTTGCGGGGATGTTGCCGGAGGCCTGCGCCCCGGCATGCGGATCGAGCATGAACGTTTCGGCGCCGGGGTGGTGAAGGCCGTCGAAGGAAGCGGGGAGAACGCCAAGGCCACCGTGGAGTTCCGCAACACGGGAACCAAGCAGTTGCTGTTGCGCTTCGCCCGCTTCAAAGTGGTGGAATAGGTTTCGCCCCGCAAGTTGCCCCGCGCCATCTTGCGGGGCGGGACAGGACAAAATCTTCCTCAAGAGGAATGCAAACTTCCCTCAAGCGATTCACATTTTTTTTGCTTGAGAAAAAAATGTGAATCGCCTGAGAAAAAAACGCGTGTTTCAAGACATTCCTATCTTGCTGGCTATTAATAATATAAAGAACCCCTCCGGAATAGGTCCATGTTGACTTGGGAATGGAGCTTACGGAAGGGACATTCGGCAGTCACCGGCCGCGAAGGCCGAAGACCGCTTGCGGTCGAACATGCACTTGGCCGTGAGTGCAAGCACCCACGGCCAAGTTTAATCAACGGCTGAAAAACCGCTCATCAGTCACCAGGAGTGATTGAAGACGATTTTTTAGATGCTAATTCCGGCTTCCCCTGGTAAGTTATCCATTCATAGCTCTCCTCATAAGCAGAACCTGCCATGGCGGCATTCAGTGCTGCCACGGCTTCCGTCCAATCCCCGTCCACCTTGGTGACATCAGCTTCGGATTCGCCGAATTCAGCTCCAACTCCATCGCCATCGTAACCGCTCCAATAGCAGGCGGTCACTTTACCGTCGTTCATTCCGAACACTCCGCCAACATACTTGTCGCCGCTAATTTGATTTCCCGAATAACAGCAATACATGACTTCGCAACCAGTATTAGAACCGACCACACCGCCGACAATCATAGCACCATCTTCTCCTGTAACATTACTTGTAGAACCACAGCAAACAATGGAACCAGCATTTGCAACTCCCACCACTCCGCCGACATTGTTCGCGCTAGTGACATCGCCAGTGGACGTACAGCCGACCACATTAGCCGTAGCCCCCGACATCCAACCTACGATACCACCAACAATAACATAGCTGCCCGAACCAGTAACATAGCCATTAATTGTTGCTGAACAAGAGCAGTCGACAACGCTACCATCGTCGTTATATCCAACGATTCCGCCTACTCCATTGTGGCTGCTTTGCACAGAGCCGCTAACAACATGACAGCCGGAAACCGTTCCTTGGTTTGTTCCCGCTATCGCGCCGACATCGCTGAATCCATCCGCTGTTATCTTCACGTCTTCCAGCAGCAGGTCCAGCACCTCGCCTTCTGACCCGATCGTGCCGAAAAGCCCTCCTTCACCGGTCAAGCCTGTGAT
>CALUNJ010000009.1 GCA_944321975.1 uncultured Paraprevotella sp. | reverse complement strand
GTTCTCCATGTTGCACACCGTGATGCAGTTGTCATAACGGTCGCGCACCACCTCGTATTCGATTTCCTTCCACCCCTTCAGGCTCTTCTCCACCAGCACCTGGGGGGAGAAAGAGAATGCCTTCTCGGCCAGTTTGTCAAGCTCCTCCTCATTGTCGCAGAACCCCGAGCCCAGCCCGCCCAGCGCGTATGCCGCGCGGATGATGACGGGATAGCCCAAATCCAATGCGGCCTGCCGCGCCTCCTCCATGTTTTCGCAGGCATGGCTCTTGATGGTCTTCACGCCGATCTCGTCGAGTTTCCTGACGAACAGCTCGCGGTCTTCCGTGTCGATGATGGCCTGCACGGGAGTGCCCAGCACCTCCACGCCGTATTTCTCCAACACACCTTCTTTATATAAGGACACGCCGCAATTGAGCGCCGTCTGCCCGCCGAAGGCCAGCAGGATGCCCTGCGGCCTTTCCTTGGCGATGACCTTCTCCACGAAGAACGGCGTGACGGGGAGGAAGTAAATCCGGTCGGCCACGCCCTCGCTCGTCTGCACCGTGGCGATGTTCGGGTTGATCAGCACGGTCTCTATCCCTTCTTCCTTCAATGCCTTCAACGCCTGGGAGCCGGAATAGTCGAACTCGCCGGCCTCGCCGATCTTCAACGCGCCGGACCCCAGCAGCAACACTTTCTTTATATTCTTTATCTTATTGTCTTCCATGAACGTCATCCTCCTTATTTAAGCAATCCCACAAAATCGTCGAACAGGAACTCCGTGTCCACCGGGCCGCTGCAGGCCTCGGGATGGAACTGTGCGCTGAACCAAGGGTGCTCCTTGTGGCGTATGCCCTCGTTCGACCCGTCGTTCATGTTCACGAACAGCGGTTCCCAACCCTCGCCAAGCGTTTCGGCATCCACCGCATAGCCATGGTTCTGGCTGGTGATGAAGCACTGCGTGGCGCCCACGCGGCGCACGGGCTGGTTGTGGCTGCGGTGGCCGTACTTCAGCTTGTAGATGCGTGCGCCCGCCGCCTTGGCCAGCAGCTGGTTGCCCATGCAGATGCCCATGCAAGGCCGCACCTTCTCTCCTGCAAGGAAACGGCGGATATGCGCCACGGCCTCGCCGCACGTGTCGGGGTCGCCCGGCCCGTTGGACAGGAACAGCCCGTCGAACTCCAAGGTGTTGAAGTCGTAGTTCCAAGGCACGCGGATGACTTCCACGCCCCGGCGGACGAGGCAGCGGATGATGTTGTGCTTCACGCCGCAGTCCACGAGGACCACCTTCTTCCGCCCGCCGCCCTCGTTGTAGCGGATAATCTCCTTGCACGACACCCGGTCCACGAAGTTCACGCCCTCGTAGTGCGCTTCCGGCAGGTCTGCCGGCTCGTCGTCGAACACGATCTTGCCCATCATCACGCCATGCTCGCGCAGCACCTTCGCCAGCTGCCGCGTGTCCACGCCCGTGATGCCCGGCACCTGCTCGCGCTTCAGCCAGCCGGCCAGGCTCTCCCTGGCGTTCCAATGGCTGTAAGCCTCGCTGTAGTCGCCCACGATGACGGCCGAGGCGTAAATCCTGTCGCTCTCCATGAAAGTGGCCAGCCCGTCGGGCTCCATGGTGAAGGGCGGGACGCCGTAGTTCCCAACCAAGGGATAAGTCAGCGCCATCAGCTGCCCGGCGTACGACGGGTCTGTGAGGCTCTCCGGATAGCCCGTCATGGCCGTGTTGAACACCACTTCGCCCGCCACGGGCTTCTCATAGCCGAACGACTTGCCGCGGAAGCGGCTCCCGTCGTCGAGGATCAGTGTCACGTTTCTCATCTTTCCTTTGTCGAAATGCAATCTTTTTGTTGTGTCTTATTGGTTTGCCTTGAATTCCTGTTCATAATAGTCGATAAAGGCCCGGTTGGCCATCTTCACCCCGCCCGGCGTGGGATAGTCGCCGCTGAAATACCAGTCGCCCCTGTGCCCCGGGCACGCCTCGTGCAGCCCGTCCAGCGTCTGGTAGACGATCTCGATGGGCGTCGCCACGCCTTCGGGGCGCAGCATCTCCGCCATCTTGCGCGAAATGTCCCCGTCGGCGAACGGCGCGTAGATGGCCTTCACGCAGTTCTCCATCCGCTCCCCGGGAAGGGCCGCCTGCGCCTTGCAGCGTTCGTAAGTCTCTCCGATTATCTGCTCCATTCCCCCGCCGCGCAGCAGCTCCACGGCGGCGCGGAAGGCGGCCAGCTCCCCCAGCCCGGCCAGGTCGATGCCGTAGAAGTCGGGGTAGCGCACCTGGGGGGAGGAAGACACCAGCACGAGCTTACGCGGGTGCAGGCGGTCCAGGATGCGGATGATGCTCTCCTTGAGCGTCGTGCCCCGAACGATGCTGTCATCGATAATCACCAGGTTGTCCTCGTAGGGGCGCAAGCTACCGTATGTCACGTCATACACGTGCGCGGCCAGGTCGTTGCGGCTTGCCCCTTCGGTGATGAACGTGCGGAGCTTGATGTCCTTGATGGCCACCTTCTCGCTCCGGATGTATTGGCTTAGTATGGTTTTGAGTTCCTCATGGGTGGGTTTGTGTCCTAACGCCTCGATTTGGGCGATCTTGGTTTGGTTCAGATGCGCCTTGAGGGCTTCCAGCATGCCCAGGAACGCCGTTTCGGCCGTGTTGGGGATGAACGAGAACACCGTGTGCGACAAGTCGCCGCCGATGGCCTGCAAGATGTCGCCGCACAGCTGCCGTCCCAAGGCTTTGCGCTCGCGATAAATGTCGCGGTCGCTGCCCCGGCTGAAATAGATGCGCTCGAAGGAACAGGCCCGCTCCTTTTTCGGCGCGAGGATTTGTTCCAGACGCAATGCGCCGCTGCGCCGCACACTCAGCGCCTGCCCCGGCAGGAGTTCGTTTATCTGTTCCGCCTCGAGGGCGAACACGGTCTGGATGACCGGACGCTCGGAGGCCACCACGACCACCTCGTCGTCCGCATGCCAGAAGGCCGGACGGATGCCCCAAGGGTCTCGCATGGCGAACATCTCGCCGCTGCCCGTCAGGCCGCACACCACGTAGCCGCCGTCCCACGACGGAGCCGACGTGCGCAACACGTTGTTCACGTCTATCTGTTCTTCTATATACCGGGTGATGTCTGTCCCCCGCAGCCCGCGGGCCACGGCCTCGCCATAAAGGCGCTCGCTTTCGCGGTCGAGCCTGTGCCCGACTTGTTCCAGCATGATATAGGTGTCCGAGTAGATGCGCGGGTGCTGCCCCTTGGCCGTGATCTCGGCGAACACCTCTTCCACGTTCGTCAGGTTGAAGTTGCCGCAGAGGGCCAGGTTGGTGGCCCGCCAGTTGTCGCGCCGCAAGAAAGGATGCACGAAGGAAATCCCTTTCTTGCCCGTCGTGGAATAGCGGAGATGCCCCATGTACGCCTCGCCGGCAAACGGCAAGGCGCGCCGGGCAAACGCCGCGTCGGAAAGCCGGTTGCCTCCGGCGTCCTTCAGTTTTTGCTGCACGGCGGAAAAGATCTCCGTGATGGCACCGGTTCCCAAGGCGCGCTCGCGGAACATGTATTCCTCTCCCGGCGGCGCATCCAACTTCACACACGCCAGCCCCGCGCCTTCCTGACCGCGATTGTGCTGTTTCTCCATCAACAAGTACAGCTTGTTCAGCCCGAACATCCACGTACCGTATTTTTCCGCATAATATTCAAGGGGCTTTAACAAGCGTATCATTGCGATCCCGCACTCATGCTTTAACTCTTCCATGCCTCTCGACTTTAAAAGTCCTATTAAGGCACAAAGTTACGAATAAATAGGAATATCTGCAATTTTATTTTGCAGCCCAGGATCAAAAAAGATGCAAAGAATAACGGAATGGCACATTTTCACGGACAAAAAGCACAAAATGAAACCTCATGAATCAATTCACCCGCACATCGTCCACGTATTCGTTCATCTCCACGCCTGAGAGGTCTTTCATTTTCTCTCCGTCCACCACGACATTCTCCAACGTGACCCCCCGTATGTCCGAATGTGAGTCATAGCCTTTTATCCGCATGGGATACATCTTCCCTCCTTCGCCCTGGTAAACGATGTTCCGAAACGTCAAGCCGCGCACCGGCCCGCCGGGCGCACGATTGTATTTCGCGTTGTAGAGCACCCTCACGTCTATCAGGCGCGCCTCCTCGCAATCCTCCACCCGGATGTTTTCAAACAACACGTTTTCCACACGGTTTTTGTCGCCGCAACAAACCGACATCACCCCACGGTAGTTGTCATCATCCTCATCCACGTTCAGCACGTCGATGTCGCGGAAAACCAACCCGCTGATCAGCTCCCCCTCCGGCGAACGGTCATCGCCGTGCCCGGCCACATTGATGGCGTGTGCCACATCCGCCCACAAGACCGAATTCCTCACCGTCAGGTCGCGCGAACCGCCCCAATACCACCAGCGGTGGTTATAGAAAGCCAGACAGTCGTCGCTCGTGCGCAGAAAAACATCTTCAATCAGCCAGTCGCGGCAACACATCAGGTCGATGCCGTCGCTCCAGCCACGGGAGGAAAAGCTCTTCACGTTGCGCACCGTCACGCCCTCGCTTTCGCCGCCAAAGATCGTGTAATGCTGAGGATTCACCACCGTCACGCCTTCGACCAGCACATTCCGCGAACGGGTGATTTCCAGCCCGCGCAGGGGGTGGAGCAACATGCCGCGCCCCAGGATGCGCACGTTTTCCACACCTTCCATCCTGAGTTTGGCCTTCAGCACAGCGCCCGGAGCCAAATAAACGGTGCAATTGGAAGGCAGGGCAATCTCGTTGTTCGGCAAATCCTTGGGCTGGTGGACACCCGGCCCGAAATATATCAGCCGGCAATCCTTGCGGAAAATGTCTTTCGTGCCCCCGTCCCACACCATCACGCCGTCACGCTCCGTGGCATCGTAGGTCTCCGTCTCCACCGGATTGGCAAAAAGATGCAGGTTGTTCAGCCGGTTCCCGCCGAACTCCACACTCAACTTGGCAGGCCGCTCAAGCCGGAAAACGATGGCTCCCTCGCCAGAAGGACGACAACTTATGGCACGCGACAAGGGGCGGATCTTCACATGCTCCACCGGACACCCCGTAGCCACCACCTTCACTTCAACCGGCTCATCCATGTCGAATTGCACGAAGGCTGCCTTGCTGCGCGTGTCCATGTCGACCTCCACGCCGAACACCTGCAATTCTTGCCACCCGCCGCCGCTTTCCAGCCCCCGGACGTAGACCTCGTATGCCTCGTTGCCCGGCATCACCTGGTCTGACACACGGGGATAAACCACGACCTTGGCCGTTGCCGAATACGCCATAAGCCAACACAACACTCCTAAATAAATGAATTTACGCATCATTCGTTTCTATGTTTCCATTTTTATATTATACTACGAACGAAAGACAAAGAATACGCATAAAAAGCCCGCTTTTTGATTAAAAAAAGCAAAAAGAGCTTTCATGAGCCGGCCGGAAAGCCCCAAAGAGCCTCGAATGCGGCACACATTGTTCATTCTTTTTACCCGCCAGCCCATCCGCCCGCCTCACATAAAAACGAGCCTGGCACCGCCTCCGCCACAGACTTACCATTTTTTCAAGACAACTCATAATCAACCAGATACGGAAACCCTCACAGTCTTCAAGTTTTCTCAAGAGAAAAAATCCTTTCTCGCTTGAGAAAAAAATGTGAATCGCTTGAGAGAAATCCGCGTGTTTCAAGACAGGCCGCTTCCGACATGCCGCCCCGCTCCCGCCCCCGGCATGGAACCGCGGGAGCCAAACCGCGAATTATACAAAAAACCGAAACTCCCGGCCGCCGCCAAACGGGGAAAACTCCGGCCCTATGCTTTGGAAATGCAGCACCCCCGCGCGGCGACGGCCACGCGGGGGTGCTGCAAACACAATGCGCTCAGGCACCCTGCGGCAACTTGTTCGTTTCGGAATCCGGGAACACGACCGTCGGTGTAAAGACCTTGGCCTCCTCGAAATCCATGAATGCGTAAGAAATAATAATGCAAATATCGCCCACCTGCACCTTCCGGGCCGCAGCCCCGTTGAGGCAAATGCAACCCGAACCGCGCTCGCCCTTGATGACATACGTCTCGAAGCGCTCGCCATTGTTATTGTTCACGATCTGCACTTTCTCGCCCGCAATCAGGTTGGCCGCATCCATCAGTTCCTCGTCAATGGTGATGCTGCCCATGTAATTCAAATTTGCTTCCGTCACACGCACACAATGCAACTTCGACTTCAACACTTGAATCATCATAAGACTTATCTTCTTTATTACTTGGTTTCCTCTTTATACTTTACGTGATCTATCAGGCGCACCGGCTGGCTTCCGCAAAAGACCGTGATGCAACCGACGATGTAGCCCGAATCCGACCAACTGTCCACATCCTGCAACGTGTCTCCGTCCACGATGGAAAAATATTGCACTTCCAGCCCCACGATGGCATTCAGGGCATCCTCCACGTAACGCTTCGTTTCCTTCAGGGTGTGGTTGGTGGCAAAATTCCGGCTTTTCACCAACACGGCGTTGATATTGGCCGCCACGGCACGCTCCTCTGCCGTCAACAGCGTGTTCCGGCTGCTCATGGCCAGCCCGCTCTCTTCGCGGACCACCGGGCAGGGCACGATCTCCACCGGCATTTTCAAGTCCTTCACCATGGCACGGATCACGGCAATCTGCTGGAAATCCTTTTCCCCGAAATAGGCCCTGTCGGGATTTGCCGCCGCAAACAATTTGCTCACGATCTGGCACACGCCGTTGAAATGGCCGGGCCGGTAAGCCCCTTCCATCACCGTGTCCACGGGAGGATAGCTGAACTTGCGGGTGTCCGGTTCGGGATACATCTCCTCCACCGAGGGGGCAAACACGATGTCGGCCCCTTCCCTTTCCAACAACGCACAGTCGGCCTCCAAAGTGCGCGGGTATTTTTCCAAATCCTTCTTGTCATTAAATTGCGTCGGGTTCAGGAACACGCTGACCACCGTCGCCCCGTTTTCCGCCACGCTACGCCGCACCAACGAGGCATGGCCGGCATGCAATGCCCCCATCGTGGGCACCATCCCTATCTTTTTACCTTCCGCCCGAGCCTGTTCCAGCTCGCGGCGCAACTCTTCTACTGTATGAACTACTTTCATTTGCAGCCGATTTTAAAATTGTAATCCTAAAAAACGCTGCAAAATAACATATAAAATGCCAAACGGCAAAACAAAGCCTGAAGAAATAAGTGAAATTTATGCAAAAGAATGCTCCCTCCGCCCCTCCGGAAGGGGGCAATGCCAACTTTTTTTCGTATCTTTGCGGCCAGGAAAACGTTAATGATACAATGAAGGCGAAGAAAATATTATTCATAACCCAGGAAATGACACCCTACGTCCCCGCGTCAGAATTGGCCGCTTTGGGAAGAGACCTGCCCGAAGAAATCCAAAACGCGGGAAGGGAAATCAGGACTTTCATGCCCAAATGGGGCAACATCAACGAACGCCGCAACCAACTGCATGAAGTGATCCGCCTCTCGGGCATGAATCTGATCATCGATGACACAGACCACCCCTTGATCATCAAAGTGGCTTCCATCCAATCAGCCCACATGCAAGTCTATTTCATCGACAACGACGACTATTTCCTGAAACGGCAAATGGGTTGTGACGAAGACGGCAATGAATATGACGACAACGGGGAACGGGCTATCTTCTACGCACGGGGAGTGTTGGAAACCGTGAAGAAACTACGGTGGGTTCCCGACGTGATCCACTGTGAAGGCTGGATGTCCGCGCTGGTTCCCCTCTACGTGAAAACAGCCTATCAGGACGAACCGTCCTTCTGCGACAGCAAGATCATCTACTCCATGTCGCACGAAGAACTGAAGCAGCCCTTGGGCAATAACTTCGGCAACTGCATCGCGTTCCGGGATGTGGATGGCTCGGTGCTGAAAGCATTCAGCGAAGAAATGACCTTTGCCGAATTGAACAAGCTGGCCATCGACTTCTCCGACGGGCTGACCGTGCCGGACACTGATAAATTCAAGGAGTTCGTGGAATATGCCGGAAAAAAGCAAATACCCGTGCTGGGAGACGTGGACGCGACTTGCGTGGACGCATTCGCCGATTTCTATGACAAGGTATGGGACACCGCCCCAAAAGAATAAAAACACCCCTTATCACGACACTGGGACATGAAAATAAAAACTCCGTTCATCGCGCTGCTTGGATTGTGCGGCGCGGCATGTGACGACACGACAAACGACATCGGCATTTACACAGAAGACGACAACATCAGCGCTTCCACCGCCGTGTATGAAGCGGTTACACGTTCGTTGG
Source organism: uncultured Paraprevotella sp. (assembly GCA_944321975.1). GTDB lineage: Bacteria > Bacteroidota > Bacteroidia > Bacteroidales > Bacteroidaceae > Paraprevotella. Next base: position 36,269 of record CALUNJ010000009.1, on the reverse strand, counting down.
CCGCAGATTCTGTGTTGAGCAACAGCAACAGTTCCTTTTTGGGACGCATGACAGATCCGGAGACCGGGTTGCAGGTGAAAGCCGAGTTCCTGGCACAATTCAGCACGTTGGAAAACTGGGAGTTCCCCGACTACGACCTGATGGTGAAAAATGAAGAAGGAAAAGTCGAGGCCGACTCCATCGAAATCAGGCTCTATTATGAAAAATATTACGGGAACGGCAACAACCCCATGAAAATAGACGTGTATGAACTGGACTCCACAAACGTGATCCGGGAAGATTCCACCTATTACAGCAATGCAGACCTGACCCAATATATCAACCACCGGACAAACGCCCCCCTTGTCAGCAAAATATTCACGGCGACAGATTTCACCTTGCCAGAAGACGAACTGGAGGACAATCCGAATCCCAACATCCGCATCATATTGCCCAAAGCATACGGCACATTCATCTTGCAAAAGTATTATGAGAACAAGGACTTCTTCCGGAATTCCTATAATTTCATCCACCACGTGTGCCCGGGCTTCTATTTCAAACTGACGGACGGAAACGGCACGATGGTGAAAATGAGAGTCGGCGCGATGAACCTTTACTTCAGATACAAGGATGAAGCAAGAGACACCGTCTATGCGGGCATGGGGCGCTTCGCGGCAACTCCCGAAGTGCTGCAAAACACATATGTGGAAAACGACGGGCTGGCCACATGGCTGGACGGCCACGACGAGTGTACTTACGTGAAAACGCCCGCCGGCGTGTTCACCGAAATGACACTCCCGATAGACGAAATCTATCAAGGGCACGACAATGACAGCATCAGCCAAGCCCAATTCACCTTGTACCGCTACAACGCGCAGGCAGAAGACCAGGAAACGGCATTCGACATTCCACAGACCCTCCTGCTGGTGCGCAAAAAAGACATGTATTCCTTCTTCGAAGAAAGCAAGGTGCCCGACAACAAGACTTCATTTGTGACCTCTTTTAACCGGAATTACAACACCTACACTTTCTCCAACATCAGCAACCTGGTGGCTTATTGCCGGAAAGAAAAGAACGAGGAGGCCGCCAAAGCCGGACTGACCCCGGAAGTTTGGGCGCAAAGCCACGGAGACTGGAACAAAGTCGTGCTCATCCCCGTTGAAACAAATCTGGACAACAGCAACAACATCGTCAGCGTAACCCACGACATGGGGATTGGAAGTGCCCGTCTGGTGGGCGGCGCCAACGACCGCATACGGCTGCAAGTGATATACAGCACCTTCCGATAAAAAAGAGGAACGGATTCTCACGCCATAACAAAAAATCCCCGCCGTTACAGCATCATGAAAACGGCGGGGATTTTTATTTTTAAACGGTCGGCCTCTACCTCTATTCTTTCACAGACTGCGACGACGGCTTCTTTGCCGCAGCCTTACGTGCCGGCTTCTTAGGCTCTTCTTCCGGAGACAATTTCTTTAACCTCGCATTCAAGCGTGCAATCTCCTTGTCCTTCACCTCAAGTTCCTCGCCCTGGTTCTTGATCAACGTGAGCAATGCGTTCAACTCTTCGTTGTCAATGTCGCTCGGGTACATACTATTCACACGATTGATAAAATCGCCCAAAATATTCATATAGTTGGTGAACGCGTCATAAGGAGAATCATAAATGCCCCGATACATATTCCAACTGCTGGGCTTGGTGGTCATGAAACGGAAATTGTTGCTGACTTGCAGATAATCCCAATCTTGCTGAATCCTGCGGTCATTGCAAATCCGCACACGGTCGGCCACACTATACAACTTGTTGAACGCCTCGCGCTGCATCCCGTTGCCCAACCAGCAACTGATGTCTCTTTCCTCGTCCACCCAAGAAATCGGATAGGCCACCTCCAATGCATCTACCGACTTGTGGTTCTCTATGACCTCCGAAGGCGTGGAGAAAGTAATGCCACGCTGCCGGGCGCAAGCCGGAAATGCCTTGATGAACTCCAGGATATTGGAAGACAAAGGCTGGAACATGCCCAAAGCGCACAATTCCATGAAAATATTGATAACCTGTTCTTCTTCGGGCTCCGACGCGATCCAATCCATGTAAGTGTCGGCGAACAGCGGATATTCGCTCCATGACTTGTTGCTGAAACGCAAGCCGATGTCGTCCGACAATTTATAATCGCGCAACAACAATTTCAAATTGGGATTCTGCGCACAATGGTAGACAAAGTGAGGGCTCTTCCATCCCAGAATATGCTTTGCCCCTTCCGTGATCATTCCCTTAAATCCCATGGAAGCCACGGTGCTGCCAATGTCATCAGAATAAATCAGCGAAGAGTTGCGGAACACTTTCGGTTCTTGCCCGAAAAGCTCCTGGATCTTCTTCGACATCCGCAAACTCTCTTCCTTGAAAGTTTCCTCGTTGGCCAGCGAGGACAGACCATGCGAGTAAGGTTCGGCCAGGAATTCCACACACCCCGTGTCGTTCAGTTCTTGCAGCAACTCAATCACGGACGGAGCATAATTCTCCAACAATTCAATGGCACACCCCGAAATGGAGAAAGCCACCTTGAAATATCCCTGGTTTTCTTTGGCCATCTGAAGCAGAGTCTGAAGAGCCGGCACATAAGAATGCTCCACCGTATCCGTAATGCTCCGCTCGTTTTCATAATCATCATAATAATAATGATCCGTACCGATGTCAAAGAAGCGGTAACGTTTCAAATGTATATTCTGATGAATCTCAAAATAAAGACAAATTGTTTTCATATCATAGTATTTTTTGATTATTTGCATTTTTGAATCGTCTCGTCATACAACCGTCGTATGCGTTGTCCCACTTTCTCCCACGTGATGCCATCCACTTCTTTCTTGCCTTCCACCTGGAGATAATCATGCAAGGAAGGATACATGCAAAGGGCATACATGGCATCGGCCATTGCGTCAATGTCCCAATAATCCACCTTGATGCATTTGGAAAGAATCTCGGCACAACCAGACTGCTTGCTGATAATCGATGGCACTCCGCTTTGCATCGCTTCGAGCGGAGATATGCCAAAGGGCTCTGACACGGAAGGCATCACGTAAACATCACTGTCACGGAAACATTCAAACACTTGCTTGCCTTTCATAAAGCCGGGGAAATGGCAACGATCGGCAATTCCGTAAGCCGCCGCCATTTCAATCATGGCATTCATCATGTCGCCACTGCCGGCGAAACAAAAACGCACATTATGCGTGCGGTCAAGAACCCGCTTGGCTGCTTCGATGAAATATTCCGGCCCTTTTTGCATCGTGATACGCCCCAGGAAAGTCACCACCTTTTCCTTGCGTTCGGAACTGGGCTTGCGCTGATCCACAATCGCCTGCAAGTCGGGAGCCAAAGGGTAAACGGCATTGTGCATGGCAAAGCATTTGGCCGGATCCTGATGATAATGGTTTATCACCGTCTGGCGCGTAAGTTCGCTCACGCACATGATGCAGTCGGCATGATCCATCCCGTTTTTCTCTATGCCATAGACCGTGGGGTTCACGTTGCCCCGGCTACGGTCGAAATCAGTGGCATGCACATGAATCACAAGCGGTTTCCCGCTCACTTGCTTCGCGTGGATTCCGGCCGGATAAGTCAGCCAGTCGTGGGCATGGATAATGTCATACTGCTGCTGGCGGGCCACGACACCGGCCACGATGGAATAATTATTGATTTCCTCGTGCAGGTTATCCGGATAGCGGCCGGAAAACTCAATGCAGCCCAAGTCGTTCACATACATATAAGAGAAATCGGCGTAGATGTGGTCGCGAAGGTCATAATACAATTGCGGATCCATATAACGCCCCACGCGGCCTTGCACATAATCCCAATTCACATCGCGCCACACGATGGGCACGCTATTCATCCCGATTATTTTCAGGAAACTTTGGTCTTCATCCCCCCAAGGTTTGGGAATGCAAAAAGTAATTTCCATGTCGGGCTGCGCAGAAAGCCCTTTGGTCATGCCGTAGCTGGCCGTACCGAGTCCTCCAAGAATATGAGGAGGAAACTCCCATCCAAACATTAAAACTTTCATATCCGGTTCTCCTCCTATTTATATAATTCCAAAATCTTCACAACTCGCAAGATTTCCGCCACGTTCATGGCAAAAGAAATGGCTCCCCTCGCATGGAAAGGCGGGTTGCCGTCGAACATTTCGGGAATCGTGCCCACGCAATGCGAGAACATTTCCTCTTCGAAACCCACCAGCACGCGCTCGATGAAGCTCAACCGGCTCCTCTTGTAAAGGTGCAGGCATGCCTCCATGTAGAATCCGGCCAGCCAAGGCCATGACGTGCCTTGATGATAGGCATAGTCCCGCTGGATCTGCGGACCGACATACATGGGATTATAACCGCCGCTTTTCGGGCTGAGCGACCGCAAGCCTTTCGGGGTGAGCAGTTCCTTCGTGCAAATGTCAAAAACCTGCTTGCGCTCCGGCAGGGTCAACGGCGAATATTCCAAAGCCACCGCAAAAATCATGTTGGGACGCACGCTCCAATCCGGGCTGTCGTTGGTCTCGTCCACATAATCGAACAAGTAGCCCTGCCCGTTGAGGAACACTTCACGGAAAGACTGGCCTACTTTTCCGGCCATGCGCTCCAGCAATTCCTCATCGGCATTGTGTCCCCTTGCACGGCAAATTTCCGCACTGAATTTCAGATTATTATACCACAAAGCATTAAATTCCACGATATAGCCGCTCCTCGGGACGATGGGTCGCCCATTGGCCGTGGAATTCATCCACGTGATCGCCTTCTCTTTTCCCTTGGCATAGACCAACCCGTTTTCCATCACTCTCAGGCTCGGATGAAGATCTTCTATCAAATAGGTCATGATGTCTTTCACCAGCGTCCCATACTTTTCAATGCATTTCTCCATTGACACGATCTTGGCATATTGCTGGATGCAAGCCACGGTCCATAGAAGCACGTCGGGATATTCCATCTCATGGATCTTGACCGTGAGCGGCTCGCCGGCCATGAACTGGCGCACTCCCTTCTCCATCGTCTGCATGCACATCTCGAACTGTTCCACCTCCTCATTGGCCAGCGTCAACCCCGGAAGGGCTATCATCATGTCGCGGGCACGGCATTTAAACCACGGATAGCCGGCCAGGATGTAGTTCTCGCCATCCACATGATAATAGAACTGATGGGCCGAATTTACCAAGCAATGGTAGAAATTGTCTCTCGGCGTGCGGATTTTAACCTCGAAGTCGGCAATCTGTTTCAATTGCGTCGTCTTGATTTCGGAAAGCCCGGCAGAAAACACCACGCTCTCGCCTTTCTTGATCTTGAATTCGAAATAGCCCGGCACGTAGAGGTCTTCATTGAAAGCATACCCGCGCTCCAATTCCTTGGGGTACTCCACGCCGCGATACCAATCGGGCTGGAAGACGAAATCATTTTTTTTGTTCAGTTGCATGTACAAATCCGGATAGCCCTCATACATGCACGTCTTGATGCCGTTGGCCACCTGCTGATAGTCCCGGTTCACGCGGGAATTCTCATGCGTGTATTCCCTCACGCAACGGAAAGCCAGGAAAGGCCTGAGCTTCAAGGTCGTCTCCGAATGAGCATCCAAGAGCGTGTAACGGATAATGATGCGGTTTTCATAGTGCTGGAACACCTTTTCCTTTTTCAGGACGACACCGCCCACACGGTAGATGGTCGTGGGCACCTGATCACAGTTAAATTCGCGGATATACTTATGCCCGTTCGGGCTGAAGTTGTTCCCCTGATACTTATGAAGGCCCAGATTGAACTCTGCGCCGTGTTGCACGACCGTCTCGTCCAACGACGACAGCAGCACATAATTCTCATCGCCCAATTCCGGTATGGGAACCACCAATAAACCGTGATACTTCCGCGTGTTGCAATCCACTATCGTGGAGCACGAATAAGCCCCCGAACGATTCGAACGCAAAACCTCTTTCTGCAGAGCCTCTTCCAAATTCGTCATCAAGGTCTTATCAAAATGAATGTAACTCATGGTCTTGAAATTATATAAGGTTATTCACTTTATTGCTAATTTTGTCATTGCTTTTATTCATTCCAAAAATAGTAAAAATTCACGTACCGGAGAAATTATGCGCCACTTTTTTTTAAGAAAAACTAAAAACATGCCGAACAACATGTTTTTATAATCCAAATATTTTCATTCTTAAGTCGGATTTACTAATTTTGCATTAATAAACACTGATTTGTAATAATTCAATTTTATGGTCAGAATAGAAATGGATAACCAAGAAGAGATTTGGGAAAAAATCTCCGACCTGTGGAATCCACTCAATCCTGGACAACGGGAATATTTAACCCAAAATCTCACGGTTTATACCTTTAAAAAAGATGAGCCGATCTATCGCGAAGGCGATTTCCCCACACGGCTCATGTGTCTCCTTGACGGGAAAGTGAAAATATTCAAGAACGGAACCAGCGGGCGGAACCAGATCATGAGGGTCATCAAGCCCGTGGAATACTTCGCCTATCGCGCCTACTTTGCCAAGCAGAAATACCTGACCGCCGCAGCGGCTTTCGAAACCTCGCTCATCGGCATGATTCCCATGACCACCATCCAACGGCTCGTAAGGGAAAACAACGATTTGGCATGGTTTTTCATCCGGCAACTTTCCATCGACTTGGGAGTGGCCGACGAAAGGACAGTCAACCTCACCCAGAAACACATCCGGGGAAGGCTCGCCGAATCCCTCCTGTTCCTGAAGGAAAGCTACGGGCTGGAAGAAGATGGTTGCACACTAAGCATCTATCTTTCGCGTGAAGACTTGGCCAACCTCTCCAACATGACCACGGCGAACGCCAGCCGCACGCTTTCCAACTTTGCCACGGAAAAGATCATCGCGATCGACGGACGGAAAATCAAAATCATAGAGGAAGGCAAGCTGGAGCAGATTTCAAGGATCGGATAAAATACTGGCGCACACCTTGAAAGGGCGGAAATTGGAAGCCGGCAAAAAAAGAACCTGCCCAAAGGCTTGCAGCCTCTTGGGATTTCCGGACCGCCCCATCGCACGACATCCCCGCGCACCCTGCAGGAACGCTTAGGGGCACCTTGTCCGGAAACCTTTCCCATGAAAACGTAACACGTTAAAAGACAAAAACATACAAAAACGCCTAAAAAGCCTTTTTTTTCTCAAGCGATTCACATTTTTTTCTCAAGCGATTCTTGTTTTTTTCTCAAGAGGAAAAAACAAGTGTCCCTTGCGCATGCCTGCCCCCCTCTCTTTCCCCGCACGTGCAGAAGCCCGTTTTTCCGTCCCTGCCACCAGGCCGGCCCACTAATCGCTCAAGAAGGGATGATGAAGTCTATCCACTCCTGGCGGATCCCGATGCTCATCGGCATGGAGGCATTTTCCCATACCGCCCCGTCGAGACTCACCATCGCCTTCCCGTTGTCATAGAAAAACACTTGCTTCGTGCGGTAAGACCTCACCGCCTTGTGGTTCAGGAAACGTCCCTTGAAAAGCATCCACAAGGCTTCCACCATCTGCGACATTTCCGGATGTGACACGACGGACACATCCAACAAACCATTGTAAGGCACGCCGCTCGGCGTTTGCCCATACCCTCTCGCGCTCCCCACGCACACCGTCATCACGCTGGTGTCTATCTCGTCTTGGTTCACCTTGAAGTGCATTCTGTGTTCCATGCGCTGAAACAGGAGTATAAACATGGACGACAAGTGGGACAACGTGAGCATGCCCCAGAAACGCCTTGTCTTGTGCTTGATGTTCATGATGTTGGCCACCAAGCCCACGTTCACGCAATTGAGGAAATAGCGAGGTTTCCCCCCTTCTTTGCCCTCTGGCGTGCAGACCCCCACGTCCACCTTCCTGACGCGGCGGTTCACCAGCCAGTCTATCGTCTGCTTGTAATTGTCTTCATCAAATCCCCAAAAATGAGCAAAATCATTCCCCCACCCGTTCGGAATCACCCCCAGGGCGAGCCGTCCACGGACGTTCTCCCCTTGCGACAACACGCCGTTCAAGGCTCGGTTCAAGGCCGCGTCCCCGCCCACGACAACCAACGTCGAATATCCATTGGCTGCCAGCATGGCAGCCAAACGCTCCACGGACTTGGGGCCTTCGCTCTGGACGAAATCATACGCCACGCCCTTTTCTTCCAAGTAAGCACGTATGGCCTCCCACTCCTTGTGGATGTGACGGACGCCTTCTTTCGGGCAATAAATAATCCCCCATCGGTTCGGTTCCATATGCTCTATTCCATAAAACTAATCACAAATATAGTCAAAACAATCCGGTTTTTCACGCCCCCGCGCCCAAATCTTCGCCTCCGGCCCAGCGTTTTATGCGGTCCACTTTTTCCTCCATCGGCAACGAGGCGTCCAACCAATGTATCGGGACGCCTCTGCGCTCCATGCCCCGGAACCACGTCATCTGCCTTTTGGCAAACTGATGGATGGCAGTCTCCAGATGGCTGAACATCTCGTCATATCCCAATTGCCCGACCACATACTGCGTCAGATACTTGTATTCCAACCCATAATAAATCAGATCTTCCGGCGCGATCCCTTCGTCCAGCAGCCCCCGGATCTCGTCGGCCATGCCTTGCGCCAGCCTTTGCTCCAACCGTTCACTGATTTTCCGGCGGCGTTCCTCCCGTCCGATCTCGATGCCCACGACCAACGAGCGCAAAGCCGGGAAATCCCGCCCTTCAAGCGGATGGCTCCGGTAATACTCTTCAATTTCAATAGCCCTGACAGCCCGTTTCGGGGTGTCCACATCCGTCGTATTGTGCAACTGCTTGTAAGTCTTCAGGATCCCTGTCAGTTCCTTCAGGCTTTTCCCGGCCAGTTTGTCGCGCAAGTTCTTGTCCTCTGGCACGGGCATCAGCCTATAGCCCCTCAACACGGCTTCCAGATACAATCCCGTTCCGCCACAGAGTACCGGCACCATCCCCCGGCGGCGCACCTCTTCATAAGCGGCCAGGAAATCGCGCTGGTATTCAAACACATTATATTTCGTGCCCGGCTCCACGATGTCTATCAGATGACAGGGTATGCGCACCCCGTCCACCACATAATCCGCCAAGTCCTTTCCCGTGCCCAAGTCCATCCTCCGGTACACCTGCCGGCTGTCCGCGCTGATGATTTCCGTGTGTAGTTCGAAAGCCAATGCGGCTGCCAGCGAGGTCTTTCCCGAAGCCGTAGGGCCAAGAATCGTAATCAAATCAAAATCCATGTTCCATCCGTTCTGTCTTTCGCCACAAAGATAAACAAAAAAAAGCCACCCTCCGCCGGAGGGTGGCCCACTTTTTTTTATCTTTCTTGAGCGGGAATTAACCGTTCACTTGCTTCATGTGTGCAATCAAATCCAACACTTTGTTAGAGTAGCCGATTTCATTGTCATACCAAGAAACGACCTTCACGAAAGTATCAGTCAAATATACACCTGCGTTAGCATCGAAGATAGAAGTCAGAGTGCAGCCCAGGAAGTCAGAAGAAACCACGGCATCTTCCGTGTAACCCAGCACGCCCTTCAATTCGCCTTCAGAAGCCTCCTTCATGGCAGCGCAGATGGCTTCCTTCGTAGCGGGCTTGGCCAAGTTTACAGTCAGGTCGACTACGGAAACATCCAAAGTCGGGACACGCATGGAAATACCGGTCAGTTTGCCGTTCAAGGAAGGAATTACCTTGCCTACAGCCTTGGCAGCACCCGTGGAAGACGGGATGATGTTGCCAGAAGCGGCACGGCCACCACGCCAATCCTTCATAGAAGGACCGTCGACCGTCTTCTGAGTAGCGGTAGTAGAGTGAACAGTGGTCATCAAGCCGTTAACGATACCGAACTTGTCGTTCAACACCTTAGCGATAGGAGCCAAGCAGTTGGTCGTGCAAGAAGCGTTGGAAACGAACTGGGTACCCTTTACGTATGTATTCTCGTTCACACCGCAAACGAACATCGGAGTAGCGTCCTTGGAAGGAGCGGACATCACGACGTACTTGGCACCGGCCTGGATGTGAGCCTGAGCCTTCTCCTGAGTCAGGAACAAGCCCGTAGACTCAACCACGTATTCAGCCTCGACTTCGTTCCACTTCAGGTCAGCCGGGTTGCGTTCTGCGGTCACGCGGATTTCCTTACCGTTTACAATCAGCTTGCTGTTCTCCACGTCAGCCTCGATAGTACCCTGGAAAGCACCGTGCATCGTGTCATACTTCAGCATGTAAGCCAAGTAATCAACCGGACACAGGTCATTGATACCTACGATTTGGATGTCGCTTCTGTTCTGAGCGGCACGGAACACGAAACGGCCGATACGACCGAAACCATTAATACCTACTTTAATCATTTTAGTTAATCTTTAAAATTAAAGGTTTTAATATGAATCATTCTCTCTAACTCTCTTGTTTTGTTTCCCCCGACCCGGGGACGTTGCGGCGTCCTTTTAATCGGCACTGCAAATTTATGAAATTCTTTTGAATTATGGCATAAGAAAAGATGAAAAAATCACTTCATTTGCCATTAATCCTGAATGTGCGGGAAATCGTTCCTGCCCCGCGTCGGGAAAAGCCGTCAGAACGAACGGAAATACAACGTCGTCTCTTCCGAACGGAGTATCATGTGGTCGTCCTCAAGCTGCATGACGTCAAATGTGACATCGCCCGAAGGAATTCCGAAATGAGCCAGGTCGGATTCGTCAGCCACCTCCGACTGGTCCGTCCTTAATCTGAAATCATACAGACGCAAAGTGGAAGCGCCCTCGTCATACTCATAACGGCACAGGAAGGTGCCATAGCCGTTCCCTCCCAAATCCTTTATTTCGGACACCCCCATTTGCAATGCCCAGAAAAGCCTTTTGCAGTCTTGCGATTCCCCCGTGCGGTTATCCTCGATGCGCTCCTGCTTCCAATATTTCTCCAAAACCGGGAATTCCGGCGCTTTCTCCGTGCAAGCCACGCAGAGCGTCAACAAGAGGCAGGCCGCCATTTGCCATGCCTTCCGGGCTATTTTCCTTATTTCCTTATACATATTCCCTCCTTCTTTATGGTTAACATTCCGCCTCCGCTATTGCCAAGGTAAGTCCCGTGGTCTACAGCCGCAGCCAATGAAAAATGCCACCCGCCCCACGCTTTCGGCGAATATGTGACCTCATACAGCGAACTGAATTGCTTGCAAATCCGATCCAACGGATTGTTATAACGCCCCCAATGAAGGGCATATGACATCAACACACGGTAGCCCCACTCCTCTGTCGGCGTGCCACTGAAAGCCCAGTGGTTGGCCCTGACGCGGTTGCTTCTGAACTTCAAGCTGCCATCCTTATTATATATAGGACCCGGAAGCAAGGGGTTGCCGATTCCCTGGCCATAATGTTGCCAAGACTGATAGAAGAAATTATTGTAATAATCGTCATTGGCACTGATTTGTTTGCCCTTGAAAGCTGCATTCTCGAAACGCTCGTCACCATCGTAGAGAATCGGGCCGGACTGATGCTTCGTGGCCAAACCTTCCCACAACAGTGTGTTCACCCAACGGTTCTTGGGAAGAGTCACTTCAAATCCCAAATGCCCGTCCTTCCACCGGCCATATTCAAAGAACATTTGCGAGTGGTCGTCGAAGAAATGTTCGTAATAAGCCCTGAACTTCCAGTCCTGCCAATAATAATTCAACGCAAAGTTCCAGCTCCCGACGTGGTTGCCTTCCACGTTCACCTGGTCGCCTCCCGGAGTGTCCGAACCACCGGAACGGGCAAAAAACACTTTCGCGAAGTTTTTCAAACCATGAGGCATCTCTTCCACGACTTCTTTGCCGTCCGTACGGAAACGATGCTGTTCCCCGCCGAACTGCGCGGACATCAACATACCGACCTCCGCTTCCAGTGGAAACTTTTCCCTGTTTCCCACCTTCAACATCAAAGCCTTACTGTGGTAGAGCACATTCCGCACATAGGACTGGCGGTGGGGCTGTGCAAAATCGCGTTGCCAACGGCCGTCCGTGAAACACCCATAAGCAATATACCCCTTAAAGGCGAACCAGCCTTTGGTGCCCGGCACCGTATAATAATCGGCAATCTCCGCACGGATTTGTGGAATGGGGCGTGCGTTGTTGCCTTCCACCATCCCTCCACTGCTCAACAGGGGGTTCTTGCCGAGAGGCGGGCGTTCCTTGCTTCCAAAGCTCAGATTCAACACTCTCCACGAAATGTCGGCATAAGCCTGCTGGACGATGAAATCCGTGGGGCTGTTCACCGCACCGGCCAGATCAAGTCCAGCGCCGACACGCCATCCGCGCCTGAGTTCCTGGCGGTAGGCCAACCCCGCCCTCAGGTAGGCACTGTTCGGTTCCTGGCTTGACAAACCGTTCCGGTTGGCCGTGAACCATAGCGGCGCATAACTGCCCGAAGACACATTGCCGGATGCCTCCACATGATAAGTCAGCAAAGTGTCCGACTGCGCCCGCGCGAACAACACCTGGCACAGGCACAAACACAACATATTTACTCTTAATCCCTTCATCCTTATTTTATATAATCCATTAGAAAGCCTGCGGCCATTCCATATCCGGTGGCAAAGATAAGATTTTTTAAACAAACAGGGCCTATTCCCCAGCCACTTTTCCACAAGAAACAAGCCCCAAATGAGACAAGCCTTCTGCAAAAGGCATTTTATGTTAAATAGTGTGTGCATTTTGAGGAAAATCCGCCGGACATTCGTAATCTTGTCGTAAAATTAACTCAAAGTATAATCGCTTAGAACATTACCAATGATGAAAAAACTTACTTTATGGGCGGTGGCTGTCTTTTTCTGCTGCAATGGCGGAAACCTGGCAGCCCAAGGCGCTTTCGTACACCCAGGACTGTTGCATACAGAACAGGACTTCGAACAAATCAAACAAAAGCTGGCGGCAAACGACGCACACACGGTACAAGCATTCAACGTATTGCAAAACAGCTGGGTGGCGGTTAAGGCGGAAAAGGATATTTGGGGCGTGACGGAATATATCAAACGCGGCATCGCCGGGGACGAAAACTACATGAACGCCTATCGGAACGCAGCAAAAGCCTACCAATGCGCCTTGCTGTGGAAAATCACGGGAGAAAAACAATGGGCCGACCGCGCCCTTTACGTGCTGAACCAATATCCTTTGATCACCAAAGGCATTGGCGGAAACACCAACCAGTCTCTCGTGCCGGGATTCATCGGCTATCAATTCCTGAACGCCGCCGAATTGATGCGCGACTATGAAGGATGGGCAAAAGCCGACTTCGACCGTTTCAAACAATGGATGATCGACGTGTGGTTCACCACGGCACAAGACTTTTTGGAACGACGCCACGACACCGTGACCCGTGAAGGAAACTGGTATCATTACCATAGCAACTGGGGACTCGGCAACGCGCTCTTCTGCGTGTCATTGGGCATCTTCGCCGACCTGCCGGACATTTACAACTATGGCATGTGGTGGATCAAAGAAGGACCGGGCAATGAGTCGCTCTACGTGGGCGAAAGCCATCCTTGGAAAATAGACCAAGGCATGTGCGGATACGGCTGGGGGCTCCTCCCTTGGTTCCACGAAGACGAACGCGGGCCGCAAGGCTACCTCAACCAGATGCAGGAAAGCGGACGCGACCAGGGACACGCCATGGCGGCGCTCGGGCTGTTGTCCTATGCGCTCCAGTCGGCTTACAACCAAGGCGACAATGCCTTCTGCAACCTCTACAACCCGCTCATCCCCGGCATGGCCGGCAAAACGATGGTGGCCGGGGCGGCAGAATATGTAGCCATGTACAACTGCAACCAGGTGGATCCCGCAGACATGCCTTACACGCAAAACTGGTGGATGGGAGGATTGAGCGGCACGGGACGCGGCCAGTGGCGCCCGATATGGCAACTCTTCGTAAACCATTATGAAAACCGCATGGGCATCCCGATGGAATACTGCAAACGAATGACAGCCATCGTGGGCATCGAAGCCGGCGGAGGGTCATACGGGACCAACAGCGGAGGTTTCGACCACACCGGGTTCGGGACGCTGATGCACTCCGACACGCCCGTAACGGAAGAAAACAGACCCACCATACTCTCTCCCGAAATCAAGACAGGCGGCGAGACACGCCCCTATGCAGAAATGAAGAACGTGGCCAAAGGCACTCAAATGACCTTGTCCGCCGTACTGCCCGACGGGGAAGAAAACACCGGGAAATGGGAATGGGAAGATGGCGTGAGCGGACAAAGCCGTGACATCACGGCCAACACTTCGGGCATCTACCGTGTGCATTACACGAACACCCGCGGCGTGACGAGCACCCAAATGTTCTGCATTTCCGTGACCGGAGAAGGCATCCGCGCCACCTTGACCCCCTGGGTGGAATACGACGAAGTGCGCATGCCCAACACCTCGACTTTCAGTGCCGTCAGCGGCCGCACGGTCACGCTCGGAGCCGACTACGCCAACTGGAATTACATCGCCAACACACGCTGGCTGGATGAAAGCGGAAAACTGCTGTCCACCAACGGCACCTATTCCTTCAGGCAAGGCAACAAAGACCAAACACTCCGTCTGATCCTGACCAATGAATCCGGCGTGCAGATTGAACAAGTATTCACCATCACGAATTCGGTTGTGAACCCCATTCTTAAGGTAGACGGCGTGGCACAAAACGGACTACGGGCTATTATCCCGACAGGAAAAAACATAACCCTGATCGGTGAACCCACCTCATTCCGTTACCGAAACGGGATTCACACGTGGAGTTCCGGTGAACACACGGACTCCCTCTGCTTCGAAAATGTCCAGACCTCCTTTGAGCGCCACTTGGACTGGGTGGACAGCTCATCGTCCGTAAAAACCTATGAAGCCAGTTTCGACTTTGTGGTAAAAGTCTATAAACAAGGACAATATCTGGAAGACGGGTATTACCGGATTAAAGACCGCCAGACGGGAGACTATCTGAATAGCAAAAACATGCATTTCGAGGCCCTGGGCAACGAAGAAGACACCACGGCTTACGTGTGGCATTTCACCTGGGACGACACAGCCAAACGGTATAAGATCGAAAACCATAACGACTCGGCCTACCTGAACAATGAAGGCGTCCTGACCGACCGCGTATATAGCCGCACCAAGAGCAGCTACGACTTATATTTAATGCAAGGAGGAGGAGAAAAAGAATGCTTCATTCAGGCTCCGGAGCGCTCCGGAAGTTACTTCTGGGAAACAAACGGCGAAACGCTGATCTGCGACCAAACGACCGAAATGCCCTCGGATTTCACGTTCGTGCTTGAACCGGTAACCACAGGAGGAGGTGAAATGGCCATATCCGGCACGGAAACAGACGGAAGCGCTTTGGAATTGTCCTTAAAGGCATCAGGAATCGAAGTAAAGTCTGCACGCAGGGTGCAAGCTGCGGTCTATTCCATCTCCGGGCTGCTCATGCAGCACGCGCAACTGGAGGCCGGAACAAATATCATGAACATTTCCTCGCTGCCCAAAGGCATCTATGTGCTGAGGGCCTCCGACGGGCAAACGACCAAAGGACTGAAGTTCGCCAAATAATTCCGGCGGCCGGTCCGTCACATCGCAAAGAGGGTGTGTCAAAATAGACATGCCCTCTTTTTTCAGTCTCCTTTTTTATGCACAAGGGAAATGTGCCGAATGGCTCCACAGGCATATCAGCCGGCATTGCAAGGAGTTTGGCATAAGGCGTCCGCGCAACAAGTATGCGGATGTGGCAAAAGGCCTGCCTGTCCTGCCGCAAGAAAAGGAAGGGGAAGGCTTCAAGGACAAGGATGTTCAAGCGCCGCATGACCGGGCTTCTTGAAAAGCTCCTCCATGCAGAGAGATGAAATTCACGGGGAATACGGGACTTCGCTGCGTCATACCCTGATTACCAGAAGCGGCTTTCCGTCATAAGGAAGCTCCTCCTACAGGAAAAAGGAATTGTTTGAGGGGCGGAAGGTCAGTGGACGCATCGTCAGCATCGACCGTCATTATGTCCGTCCTATTGTAAGAGGCAAGGAAACAAAGCCTGCCCTATTTTGAAGAAAATATTATTTTATTGATAATCAACAAAGTAGACACCATCTTGAGAAACGTGGATTTTTCTCAAGCGATTCACATTTTTTTCTCAAGCAAAAAAAATGTGAATCGCTTGAAGGAAATTTGCATTCCTCCTGAGGGCGGTTTTGTCTTGTTCCGCCACGTGGCCTTTTCCCTCACGAGGCGATCGGGCTCTTCCGCTTCAACGCTGCAAACTCTCAGCCTCCCACTAATCACCTGTCCGCGTCCCTGCATTGCCCTTTACTTTGCTGCCGGCTACCGCGCCCATAAAAAAAGCGCATGACATGGCCGGAATGCGGCGATTAAATGCTATTTTTGCACTATGATTTAAACTTACGACATTCGAAAAATATGGAAACAGGACTGACACACACCAGCACACTCACCGTGGAAGACAAACATCTGGCCGCACGCGTTGGCAGCGGCGACTTGGAGGTGCTGGCCACCCCGGCCATGATGGCCCTGATGGAAAACGCGGCCATGATGGCAGTGAAGGATGCGCTGGAAGAAGGAATGACCACCGTGGGCGGACAAATCTCGGCCACACACCTGCATCCCACGGCAAAAGGAAAAACCATCACTGCCACAGCCACGCTCACCGGCATAGACCGGCGCAAACTGACCTTCAAGGTGTCGGCCGCCGACGAGGAAGGGCTCATCGGAGAGGGTGAACACGTGCGATTCATCGTGGACAAAGAAAAATTCCTTGGAAAACTGAAAAAATAGTGCGCTTGGGGGAAACGAGGCTTCCCCCGCAAGCCACACAGCCTCGGAAAAGCCGAAAGGAAGCGGTGAAACCGCCAGGCCAAATCCCGCAAAAAGGGGAACCGCGGCACGCCGCCACCGAATGGTATGGAAACGAAAAGGACAGGCCGACAGAGCCTTCCCTCCACCAATCCTGCAAAGAAAACGAGCCGCACCGCCCCCTCAGGGCTACAAGCAGCCCCCGGCGGAGAGATACAAAAACATGCCCTCCCCTACACTACCACGGCACGAATGGCCAACACGACATAAGTGAAATAAAGCACAGACTGGAACAAGTCCAAATCGACAACCGCATAACCACTCGAAGTGTATTGGGTGGAAATGAACCGTTTCTCCGGCATGATCCTGCGATGCAGGCATTTGTACAAATAATAACACAAAGCACCCGAGCACAAGCCACACAACGTGCCGAAAAAGATGTCACCGGGATAGTGCACTCCCAGATATATCCGGGAATAGGAACACAACGAGGCCCATGTCGCCAAGGAGAAAGTCATCCACCGGTTGCGCAACAACAGGGACAGAAACATGCACACGCCAAAGGTGTTGGCGGCATGGCTGGAAATGAATCCGTACCGGCCGCCACGATAGCCGTCGACCACATCCACCAAATACATCAACAACGGATCCTGCGTAGGCCTGAAACGGGCGAAGTAAGGTTTGCAGAAAGAAGAAGAAAACTGGTCGGCCAGCAAGATGGTCAGGGCGAAGAAGAGAATCACCAAGCCGGCCACACGCATGGTGTTGTTCTTGATCACCACATAGAGCAAAACCACGCCCACCGGAAGCCACGCCACCGTGCTGGTGATGCCTTCCATCAGACGGTCCCAGAACAAAGAGTCACTACCATTGAGCCGCAACAGAAGTTGCTGGTCGAATGCAATCCAGTCTTCCAATCCCATGTTCAAATCACCTCCATTGCTTTTGCCGGCATCCAGCCCACCTTGCCGTCTGCCAGACGTATTTCCTTCCAATCTTTCATCGAATCGTCAATCACGTCCACCCTCGTCCCCTCATGAAGCACAAAAAGATCGGTCCCGGACGCATCTGGCGTGCTCTTCACCACCACGGAAGAGTCCATGACCACGGCTCCCCGCCGCACGTTCAGGTCCTGATGTTGCATCCATGCAAACACATTGGCCAGCACGGCCACCACCAACATCAGCAACGCACCGAAGAAACCGGCCTTTTTCAACGAAACCTTATTGGCAAAGAGATACAACAGCACCAACACGCACAGCAAGGCGAAAGCGACGACCCCGACAAGCGCCCATCCGTCCATTCCCATAAGGTCGACCATGCCTTTAAACCAGGTAATGAAAAACATCTCGCTTTCGGGCGTGATCTTGTCAATGGTCTTCGACCGCGCCAGCTCGAGATTGAAACGGATGTCGGAACTGCCCGGTTCCAGCAGGAGCGCCCGCTCATAGTTCAAAATCGCCGGGGCTATACGATCCGTCTTATAAAAAGAATTTCCCAGATTGTAATAGATTTCCGCGTTTTCGCCTTCCTTCAGCAAGGCGGAATAACCCGAGATGGCCTCTTCATACTTTCCTGCAGCATAGGCGCTGTCGGCCTCCGCTTTGGTCTGCGCCGAGACAGGCCACACGCCCATGATGCCCGCTATTATGACCAAGACTAATTTCCTAAGCTCTTTCATGCTCTCTCCTACCGTTTAATTGAACTTTCCATTTTATTGATAACTTCCGTGGCCGCCATGTAAACCTTATCCATCGCCTGGGCCGGGTCTCCCGGGGCATAACGGGCGAACTCGCACTCGTTCATCGTGTCCACCAAAGCCTTCACCACTTCCGCATCAGCTCCTTTGGCCAAAAGTTTTTCGCTGATGTTGTCCTTGTTCAGCTCCGCCACGGCTATGTCCAGCTTATCCCCGGCATATCCCCACAAGGCCCTCAACACTTCATCGTAGAAATCCTCCGGACGGTTGGATTTCAGCAACACGGCCGCCTGCCTCAAACGCTTAGTGGCCACCTTATTGGCCTTTTTATTGCGCATCTTGGCCACATTGGCGTTTTCCAATGCTTTCTTGCGGAACACGATGGCACATCCTAAGCAAAGCAGGAAAGGAACCACGTAGCTCCACGCATACCCCGCCGTGCCGAAATAAGACTCTCCCCTGGGACGCAAGGCCGCGTCGCCCAGGTGGATGTAACGGATGTCCGAAGCCAGCAATTCCACATCCTCCTTGTTCGTGTAGTTCACGCTTCCTCCGCCTGTGTTTTTCCCCTTGGCCACTTCTACGTCAAAACTCTCCGTACGGATAGTCTTGTATTTTTTCTCGCCGGTGTCGAAATAACAGAACTCCACTGCCGGAACCGTATACTTTCCGGCATGGCGGGGCACAGCCAAATAGTCGAACACCTTGTTACCTGACACACCATTGTGACCGGCTTTCGTCTTATCGGTGATTTTGGCATCATAAGTCTCAAAGTCCTTCGGAAAATCCACCAAAGGAGTCTTCATCAGCTTCATGTTGCCATTGCCCGAAACCGTGACCCGCAATGTCAACGCGTCATTGGCCTTGACCTCTTCCGGGCTCAAAGAAGCACTGATGTTAAACGAACCGACGGCACCAGAATAGTTGGCCGGTTTGGGGGCAGGCAAAGGATCGACCTCCAGGGTGAGCGAAGGTGCCACGATGGTCTTCCGCACCTCGACCATTGCGCTCCCGCCATTGAAAAAAGCATCGAAAGGATCGATATTGCGATTCTGCTGGACCACAACCCCCTCAAACTTAATGGAAGGGATGGTCAGCTTTCCACTCCGTTGGGGAAACAACACATACTGCCGCCACACGACCGTGCCGTAATTACGCCCGTTGTGGCGCTCCATCTTCAGGCTCTTCTGCTGCGGAAGGGCGATTTCCTGGATATGGAACCCATCCAGATCCGGCATGTCGCCCGCCAACTGCGAAAGATTGACCAATGAATAGACCTTATAGGTCAACACCACGGCTTCCTGTTCATACAGCCTCTTCTTATCCGCCGTCACCGTAATGAACAAATCTTTCCCCGTGATTTTCGTGCCGGCATCCTGCATTTGCATCCGTCCGCCTTGCGATCCGCCACGACTCCCCTGCCCGGTTGCGCCGCCGCTTCCCGGCATGACTTTGATGTTCAAAGGATTGGAACGATGCGGTTTCCCTTCGACCGTAACCGTGATGGCCGGAATGGTATAGTCACCCGCCTTCAAGGCACTTAATATATAAGTATAGGTCACCGAACTGCTGTGTGTGGTGCGCCCATTGATAATCTGAATACTGGACTGCACGGAACGGCTGGGGCCAATATCCACGTTAAAGCCTTCCAAGTCGGGCAGACGGAAATTACCCACGTCCTGAGAATTTATCGTGAAACTTAGCCTGAACTGCTCGCCTTCTTCCACCACATCCGGAGCCGAAGCCTTAACCTGAATGGCCGCCCGGGCACACATGCCCGCCCAGCACAGCCACAATATCAAAACGAATCTTTTCATATTCTTTCTGCTGATTTTCTTTCGCTCATGTTTTCTCACCATTGTTTTTCCAGCCTCCGGCGTTGCGGTTGAGCCGCAGCCTTTTTGATGCGCTCCTGCGTTTGCTTCTCTTCTTGCATGGCGGCATTCAAAAGCTGTTCGGCAGTCTCTTTCGACATTTCGTCCGAATGCTGTTGCTGCTGCTTTTGCTGCTTCTGCTCTTCCGTGTCGTCCTTGGACTGTGGTTTGTCTTGTTTCTGGCTATTCTTGTCTTCTTCTTTGTTCTGGTCCTTTCCGTCTTTGTTCTCGTTGCCGCCATTCTGCTGCTCCTGCTGCGGGTTGTTCTTCAATTGATGCTGGCAAAGCACGAGATTGTAACGGCTTTCATCGTCTTGCGGATTCCTCCTCAGGGCATTCTTATAACATTCTATGGCCGGCCCGAACTGTTTCTGGCTCTGCAATATCACCCCCATGTTATGGTACATGGAAGCCAGGCGACCTTTGTTGGTTTCCACCTTGACTGCCTGCTCATAGGCCTGCATGGCATCTTTAGGCTTCTGTTGCCGCAACAAGGCATTGCCCAAGTTGAAATAAGCCTGCGGCAGACGGCTGTCGGCTTCTATCGCCTTCCGATAGTCCACTTCCGCCTCGGTATACATGCTGTCGCGATACAGGCGGTTCCCGCTTCTCAAATATTCGCGCCCGGCATCTTCTTGAGCAGAAACCGCAACGGCCGCCACACACAAGCATAATGCCAAGCCCCATCTAAACTTCCAGCGAAACATACCTATCATCCTTCTCATTTCCGAAACAATTTGATTCCTTTAAACAACGGGTTCTTCCGCTCAATAATGCACACCTCCAGCATCAGGAAAAACAAAGCGAGCAAAGCCACGGCCTGAAACTGCTCGTCGTATTCAGAGAACACTTTGCTTTCCATTTCCGCCTTGCCCAGCTTGTCCACATATCCCGAAAGCTGCTCTTGGGCGGACGAACTGTTATCCACATAAATATAAGCCCCCTGCCCGGCGGCGGCAATGTCGCGGCACATCTGCTCATTCAGTTTGGACACAACCACATTGCCTCCATTATCCGTGATATACTGCGAGGCGTTTCCGGGCATCGGTATCGGTGCCCCCTGCGGCGACCCAATCCCAAGGATATATACTTTTATCCCCTTTTCGGCCGCCGCCCTGGCCATCTCCACAGCTCCTCCTTCGTTGTCCTCACCATCTGTAATGACGAAAATCGCCTTGCTTACATTCTGGTTCGGAGTAAAGCTCTTCATCGCCAAATCCACGGCTTGCTTGATGTCCGTGCCCTGCGTGGTAATCATGGCCGGGGAAATTGTCTCAAGGAACATTTTCGCCGACACGTAATCACTCGTGATGGGCAACTGGGTATAAGCCTCCCCCGCATAGACAATCAGCCCGATCTTGTCCTCTGTCATTTTGTCCACGATGCTGCTCACCAACATTTTCGCCTTATCCAGACGGCTTGGCGTCACGTCTTCCGCCAACATGGAGTTCGACACATCCATCGCAATAATAGCTTCTATGCCCTGCCGCTTGAGGGTTTCTTCCTTTGTGCCGAACTGCGGGCGCGCCAATGCACACACCAGCATGGCGAAGGCCAACAACATCAGCCACATTTTCACCTCGCGACGCGCCACCGAAACCTCCGGCATCAGTTCTTTCAGCAACCGAATGTCGCCGTAACGGGCAAGCCGCTTCTTGCGAAAATAATTCGTAGCATAGTGCAATCCGGCCAATGCCGGAACCAGCAGGAGCAAATACAAATATAATGGGTCTTCAAAACGAAACATAGTCTGAACAAATTAAGGGATTTTCTTCAATATCGTCGTGCGCAGCAAAATCTCCAGCAACAGACTCACAGCCGCGATCCAGGCAAACAAGGCGTATGCTTCATAGCGTTTGCTGTATTGCTTGACATTCAACTTCGTCTTTTCCAATTTGTCTATGTCCTTATAGACTTCTTCCAATTTCTTATTGTCCGTGGCCCGATAGAACTCGCCGTCGGTTTTCCCGGCGATAGCCGCCAAAGTCTTGGTGTCGATCTCCACCGGGATGTTCAAGTATTGGACCCCTCCGGCCACCGGCATGGGATAAGGCGCAAGCCCGTTGGTGCCCACTCCGATCGTATAAACCCTTATGCCAAAACTTTTAGCAATCTCGGCCGCCATCATCGGCGAGATGTCGCCGGCATTGTTTGTCCCATCGGTCAGCAAGATGACCACCTTGCTCTTGGCCTTGCTGTCTTTCAGACGCGAAACTGCGTTGGCGATGCCCATGCCCACGGCTGTGCCGTCCTCTATCATTCCCCGCTGCGCCATGTCGGTTTTCAAGCCATGGAACAGATTCAGCAACACGGCATGGTCTGTTGTCATCGGACATTGGGTGAAAGCCTCTCCGGCAAAAATCGTCAACCCGATGTTGTCATTCGGGCGTCCGGCAATAAACTCCGAAGCCACTTGCTTGGCCGCTTCCAAGCGATTCGGCTTCAGGTCTTCCGCCAACATGCTGGTGGACACATCCACCGCCAACATGATGTCAATGCCTTCCACCTGCGTATTTTTCCAACTGTTGCTCGTCTGAGGGCGCGCAAGCACCACCACTATCATGACAAACGTGAGAAGCCGCAATATGAAGGGCACGTGGATCAGATGGTTCTTATAGCTCTTGGGGACATAGCGATAGGCCGTCGTGTCGGGTACCTGCAAAGTGGGTTCCTTCTGTTTGTTCTTAAGCACATACCATAATATATAAGGTATGAGCAGAAATAGCAAAAAGAAATATTCAATATTTGCAAATGTCATCTTACTTTTCTCTTTTTAAGCGATTAACTCATACACCATCCCACAGATCCACACCAACAAGGCCACACCGGCCAAAGTGGCCACGGCAAGCCCCACCCGCATGCCCAACAGCGTGCGGCGACTGCGTTTTTGTTCCACCACCACTTCGTCGGGCACGGCCTGCGCCTTCGGATCGGCCTCCCTCTTGGTCTGGTTGATAAACTCTATCGCATTCACCAGGTTCGCGTCATTCTCGTTGATCAAGGTGCTGTATTTGGCAAACTTCACCAAATCGGCCGTCTGGAACAACGCGCGCAGTTCATCAAGGCTTTCCGCGTTTTCCGTCAGCAGCCGGTCGATGATTTCAGCCGAAGTCATCTCCATGGCGTTGAACCCATAGCGTTTCTCGATATACGTGCGCAAGATAGAGGTCAAGCGGGTGTAATACTCCTTCGAGTCTTCCTTGGCCCATGCCTTTTCAGCCTTGATCTGGTCGATTTCCTGCATGGCTTTCGTGTGCGGAAGCACCTTCGGAGCCAATTTGATAATCTTGATGATCGGCTTGTTGTCCCGATAGCGGATATAGAAATAGGTCAGCAGAAGCGTCCATGCGAGCAACAAGAGCGACAACCAGAATATCGGCGACCAGTCGGCCCAGGAAAAAGGCACTTTCATGATTTCTTTCGGCCCATAGAACTGGTCCGTGTGCACCGTGTCGACCGGCACAGAGAGCACACGCAAGGCCAGGTTTTTCGACTGATACTCCTTGCCGTCCACGTCGACCACAAAGGGGGGGAGATAATAGAAGGCAGAATCAAACGAAGTCACGCAATAGCGTTGCGACACCAGAATGCGCGCGTTTTCGTTCAACCGCTGGGTGTCGGCCCGGGTCACCTCCACGACTTCCACCCCCGGCGTGAGCATGTCGCCGGCCTTGACTTGCGGAAGCGTCATCCGCGATTTTGCGTCCGCACTCACTTCCAACGTGATATGTGCCTGTTCCCCCACAAAAAGTTCCAAGGAATCTATCCTCACATCCACTGTGACTTGTGCCCGGGCGACGCCACAGGCAAAAATCATCAAAGCCCATAACGCCACACACGGCAACCACTTGCATTTATAATAAAAACTATCCATTTGTTTAACTTCGTTTGGCAAACAAGGTTTTCAGCGAAGACACATAATCCTGATCCGTGCGGATGGACACCGAGTCCACGTTGCTCTTGGTGAACACGTCCTGCAACACGCTCTGGCGGTTCCGCCACCACTCGCGGTGAGCCTGGCGCACCCGGCGGCTCGACGTGTCGATATACTGCTCATGCCCCGTCTCCGCGTCATGCACCTTCATCAGCCCCACGTCCGGCAATTCAGCCATGCGGCGGTCAAAGACCTGGATGGCCACCACGTCATGTTTCTGATTGGCCACGGTCAGCGCGGTCCGATAGTCTTTCCGGTCGATAAAATCGCTCAGGAGAAACGCCGTGCAACGCCGTTTGATCACTTGGGTCAGATATTCCACCGCCTGCCCGACATCGGTCAGCCGGCTTTCGGGAGCAAAGTCCAGCAGCTCGCGGATGATGCGGAGAATGTGTTTCCTTCCTTTCTTGGGAGGAATGAACTTCTCTATCCGGTCGGAAAAGAAAATCACTCCTATCTTGTCGTTATTCTGGATGGCAGAAAAAGCCAACGTGGCGGCAATCTCCGTCACCATGTCGCGCTTGGTTTGGGAGACCGTGCCGAAATTCAGACTTCCGGACACGTCGATCAGCAACATGACCGTCAGTTCCCGCTCTTCTTCGAAGACCTTCACGAACGGACGGTTGAACCGTGCCGTCACATTCCAGTCAATGTCCCTGATGTCGTCGCCATACTGATATTCGCGCACCTCGGAGAAAGCCATACCCCTGCCCTTGAACGCCGAATGGTATTCTCCGGCGAAGATGTTGTTGGACAGCCCCCTGGTCTTAATCTCGATCTGGCGGACCCGCTTTAAGATTTCACTTGTATCCATCCCAGCCATCCCCGCACATTAAGGAACTTCCACCTTATTCAATATCTGACTGATAATCTCCTCGCTGGTGACATTATTTGCCTCGGCCTCATAAGACAGCCCGATGCGGTGGCGGAGCACGTCGTGGGCCACGGCACGCACGTCTTCGGGAATCACATACCCGCGGCGCTTGATGAAGGCATAGGCACGGGCCGCCAAAGCCAGATTGATGGACGCACGAGGCGAGCCCCCGAACTCGATGTAATTCTTCAGGTCTTTCAGCCCATACTGATCCGGGAAACGGGTGGCAAAAACGATGTCTGCAATGTATTGCTCGATCTTCTCGTCCAAATAGACCTCGCGCACCACGTTTCTTGCCGAAAGGATCTCGGACGTCCCCATGATCGGGCGCACCGACGGTTTCTCGCCCCCGATCTGCTGGCGGATGATTTTCTTTTCCTCCTCCAGCTTCGGATAGTCGATAATCACCTTCAGCATGAAACGGTCCACCTGCGCCTCCGGGAGCGGATAAGTCCCCTCCTGCTCTATCGGGTTCTGTGTGGCCAACACCAGGAAGGGTTCGGGCAGTCCATAAGTCTCCTTGCCGATGGTCACCTGGCGTTCCTGCATCGCCTCGAGCAGCGCGCTCTGCACTTTGGCCGGCGCGCGGTTGATCTCATCCGCCAACACGAAATTGGCAAAAATCGGGCCTCGTTGAGCGATGAAGGTCTCGTCCTTTTGACTGTACATCATGGTGCCAATCACATCGGCAGGAAGCAAATCGGGCGTGAATTGCACCCGGCTGAATTTCCCGTCAATCAAGGAGGCAAGCGTCTTGATGGCCAACGTCTTGGCCAATCCCGGAACGCCTTCCAACAACACATGCCCGTCACTCAACAAACCTATCAAGAGGGATTCCACCAAATGCTTCTGGCCCACAATCACCTGGTTCATACCGGTCACCAAATTCGTCACAAAAGCACTTTGTTTTTCGATTCGCTCATTTAATTCGCGAATATCTATCGCTTCAGCCATATCTGTTTTATTTGTTTATAAATTATACTCAATCCTTTCAAATGTCAAAATTACGCTTTTTGCCACGTACAGCCAACACTATGGCTATTAAAAAAAGTTGCCCTATTGACTATTTAAGAAACTTTTTGGCTCTGCAAGGCCACAAGAAAGTGCCAAACGTTTTTCACCCATAAAAGCAACCCGGCTCACCCGCAAGAACAAGGGGCGTGGGATTTGCGGGGAAACGGCCCTATATTTCATGAGACTGGAGCGGAAAAATCTTACACCTCTCGCCATAGGGAGAAAACGGAACTGCCGATCCGGGGCGGGGATGCCCAAAAAACTGGCGGCGCTGAAAGCGGAAGACGCTTCTGCCCCCTCGTGAGGGAAGGAAAAGACAACGTGGCGGAATAGGACAAAATCGCCCTCAAGAGGAATGCAAGTTTTCCTCTTGAGAAAAATTGATGAACCGCTTGAGAAAAAAATGTGAATCGCCTGAGAAAACCCCGCGCGTTTCAAGGAGGACCCATCCGGCTGATCATGAACAAAATAAAAACCAACTCAAAATAGGACAATATGAATCAGGAAGGGGATTTACGGAAAGAATGGAGAGAGGGACGACGAGGGTAAGGCAGCATGGGGGAAGCCGCTGGCGGCTATTCCCGGATTAAAGCCCTCCTTTCTCGAAGGGCCGGTGATTAAATGATGCTTATGGGAACCGTTTTTGAGGATCACTCACGGGACTTCAACTTCAGAAGGGGCATCTTCAGCACCTTCCCTTCCGGCACCAAGTCGGGATTGGCAATCCGGTTATACGCCACAATATAGACCGTAAAATCCTTTGAGCCATAATATTTCAAAGCAAGCCCGCGCAAAGTCTCCCCGCGGCGCAAACGGTGGCTCTCCAAAGTCCCGACAATCTCATAGGCCCCGTTCTCGACTTGGGGATAGACGCGCCCCTTCCGGCGCGGCTCCTCCTCCAACCGGGCCGTATCTGCACGTTCCGGCTTCACGCTGTCGCACACGGGCACCCAAGGGAACAGGCTTTTCAGGGGTGGCAGCGAATCACCCGCCAAGCCATTTTCCTTGCTGTCAGGTGCGTTCTTCGCCTCCGGGCTCTCCCTCCGGATGGCGGCATCACTTTTTTTCGCGGCATCCCCCGGTGCCAGCAAATGATTGTAGCCCACATAATAACTTGCCACGACCAACGCCATGACAAACAACACCATCAGGAAAATCATCCATGGAGTCAGATAGACTCTTCTTCGCCCGCTGTCAGGCAACATTTGTACGATATGCTGGTTGGCTACAGTCTGGTGTTCCACCTTTTGCACTTCAATCTGCTGCGTCTCCACATGAACCCCGCAGTCCGGCTGGTTTTGTGTGGATTTTTCACCTCTCCCGGACAGGACCGAATCATCCTGTTTCTTCTCCCCGTCCGCACTTTCCCGGGAAACTCCGGCATGGTCCCCCGTTTCCTTCTCTTCGCTTTCCGCAACGGCCTCCTCCGCCATTTCCCCTAACGCGGGTTCTCCTTGTCCGCCCACCGTGACGACATTCTCCGGCTGCGGAGACGAAGCCCCGGCAGTTTCCGCAGCCCCCTCCGCCTCAGTCCCGCCCGCCGTCTCCTCCGGCGCATGTTCTTCTCGCGGAAGCATGGAACCATCCTCATCCGCCTCCTCGATCGAAGCCGTCTCGATGTCAAATTCGTCCTCTCCAGTCCGTTTTGCGGCATCCTCCCCTTCCGCTTCCGCCACAGTTTCATCCGCCCCCGCCTGAAACGTCTCTTCAACTTCAGGCGTTGCGGGAGAAATCCCGGGAATTTCCACCCCGAACTCTTTCAGGTCTGGCAAATCCATCCGCTCCATGTCCTCCACCTTCGTACCTTCATACAGCACGACGGTCTCAAATTGTGCAAAAGGCTTGTTCACCGCATCCCGCAACACTGGATCCGGCGTGAAGTTTACCTTTGTATATTCCTTGATCATGATGCGTTCGCCCGTGTTCACGTCCACGCTCTCACGGCTGTCGACCGTCACCAGTTTAAACGTACCCAGGCCACGGATCTTCACAATCTTATCCGACTGGAGATATTCGCCCAACACGTCGAACACCGCACGGAGGAAGTTTTCCGCATCCCGTTTCGGAATATCCCTTCGCCGCGCCACGCCTTCGGCCAGCTCTTGCAGTAAAATTTTCTTATCCATTGTCCAGCTACATTATTGCATCTTTTCCTTGAAAGAAGCCGAAGGCTTGAAACTGATGATCAACTTAGGAGGCACAAGCATGCGCTGCTGGGTCGCA
Organism: uncultured Paraprevotella sp.; assembly: GCA_944321975.1. GTDB lineage: Bacteria > Bacteroidota > Bacteroidia > Bacteroidales > Bacteroidaceae > Paraprevotella. The sequence continues at coordinate 7,867 of CALUNJ010000009.1, read as the reverse complement.
GGATTCACCACCACGCGCTCTTGCTTCTTCTTCACCTCGAACGAACCGACATTCTGCACGGTGATGACATTCTCATCCTCCAGTTGCTCCGTCATCTCCGCCACCAAAGCACTCATCAACGACGAAGTGTCTTTCAACGTATAGCCCATGCGCCTTGACAATTCTGCCACAAATTCCTTGTTATTCATGTTTTTCCGTCCCGTTTACCCTGACTCCGTACAAGTCAAAATCGTCCGTATCCGTCACTTTTATCTCATAAAAATTCCCGATTTCCAAAATCCCGTCAGCCACAGGAATCAAGACTTCCGGATCCACTTCCGGAGAATCAAACTCCGTGCGTCCCACATAGTAGTCGCCCTCTTTCCGGTCTATGATGGCCTTGAACACCTTGCCATTTTTCCGCGCCGTCAGTTCGGCCGATATTTTCTGCTGGAGCGCCATCAGCTTGTCCAGTCGTTCCTGCTTTGTCTCCGGAGAAATCTCATCCGCGTAGTGCGTGGCCGAATAAGTGCCTTCTTCTTCCGAATAAGCAAACGCCCCCATCCGTTCGAATTTGGCTTTAGCCACAAAATCCAACAATTCCTCAAAGTCCTCTTCGGTTTCTCCCGGATGGCCCACCATCAGCGTCGTGCGCAAATGTATGCCGGGCACCTCTTCGCGGAAACGTGCAAGCAAGTCATAAGTCTGTTGCCGGGTCACATGACGGTGCATCACCTGCAACATGCGGTCACTGATATGCTGCAACGCGATATCCATATATTTGCACACATTCCCTCTTTCCCGCATCACCCGGAACAGGTCTTCCGGGAAACCCGCCGGATAAGCATAATGCAAGCGAATCCATTCCACGCCAGGCACATCGGAAATCCGCTCGACCAACTCGGGAAGCATTTGCTTGCGGTACAAATCAAGGCCGTAGTAAGTCAGTTCCTGGGCTATGACCTGGAATTCTTTCACGCCATGAGCCACCAGCGTCCGCACTTCTTCCAATATTTCTTCCATCGGACGTGACACATGCCGCCCCGTGATGATCGGAATCGCGCAATAGGCACAATGGCGGTCACAGCCCTCCGAGATTTTCAAATACGCATAATGCGGCGGCGTGGTCAACTTGCGCTCCAGCCCCAGCTCCGGACGATAAGCCTTCCCCAGGTCATGCAAAAGGTCGCCCCAGTTGAACTTGCCGTAAAATTTGTCCACTTGGGGAATCTCCTCTCCCAGTTCCTTCCAGTAACGCTCCGAAAGACAGCCCATGACATAAAGCCGCTTCAGCCTTCCTTCCTCCTTGGCCTGGCAGAACTCCAAGATCATGTTGATGCTTTCTTCCTTCGCGTCTCCGATAAACCCGCAAGTGTTGATCACGGCGATTTCTCCTTGAGGATTCTCCGCGTCGTGCGTCACCCTATAGCCATTCGCCTCAAGTTGCCTCATCAGCCTCTCCGAATCCACCAGATTCTTGGAACAGCCCAACGTAATGATATCGATCGTATTCTTTCGCAAAACTAACTACCGATTTTATGATTTATCAAATTACTTCTTTTGATCCCCGAAAAGAGAGTCCACAAAGGCTTTCCGGTTGAACGGTTGCAAGTCTTCCATGCCCTCGCCCAATCCGATATAACGCACAGGAATCTTGAATTGGGCGGAAATGCCGATCACCACCCCGCCCTTGGCCGTGCCGTCGAGCTTGGTGATCGCCATACTCGTCACATCCGTAGCCAACGTGAACTGCTTGGCTTGCTCATAAGCATTCTGCCCCGTGCTGCCGTCAAGCACCAACATCACATCGTGCGGCGCGTCCGGCACGACCTTCTGCATCACTCGTTTTATCTTGGACAACTCATCCATCAACCCCTTCTTGTTGTGCAACCGGCCGGCCGTGTCGACCAGCACCACGTCCGCCCCGTTGGCCACAGCCGAACTCAAGGTGTCGAAAGCCACCGAAGCCGGGTCGCTCCCCATCTGTTGCTTGACAATAGGGACACCCACGCGTGCGGCCCAAATCTCCAGCTGCTCCACGGCGGCCGCCCTAAAAGTGTCGGCCGCGCCCAAATAGACTTTCTTTCCAGCCTTTTTGAATTGATAGGCCAGTTTTCCGATAGTCGTGGTCTTCCCCACTCCGTTTACGCCTACCACCATGACCACATAAGGCTTCTTTTCTGCCGGGATGTCAAACCCTTCGGTGTCTCCCGTGTTATTCTCCGTTAATAAAGATGCAATCTCATCCCTCAATATGCCGTTCAATTCATTCGTCGTCACATATTTGTCACGCGCCACACGCTTTTCAATCCGGCTTATAATGTCCAGCGTAGTGTCCACACCCACGTCAGAAGTCACCAGCACCTCTTCCAAGTTATCCAACACCTCGTCGTCCACCTTTGACTTTCCGGCCACGGCGCGTGTCAGTTTCCCGAAAAAACTTTCTTTTGTCTTTTCCAGTCCCTTGTCCAAGGTTTCCTTTTTTTCCTTTGAGAAAAAGCTAAAAAATCCCATACATTCCTATTTAATGTGCTTCATTGACACAAAGATAGCATAAGTTTTTTAAAATCCGAGCATCACATTACAAAAAATCCCCTCCACGCCTTCGTGGAAGGGACTATCCTCAACTCAAACAAGTCTCCAATCAGTTCTTGAAGAAATCCTTCACAGCCTCGTTCGGCACCATTCGTTCATCAAAGACATAAGCACCCGTCTTCGGGCTCTTCACCATCTTGATTACTTTCGTATAGGAGCGACCATCAGTCTTACCGGTCTGCAGGGTCGCCACGGTTTTCTTTGCCATAGTCTAAATCTCAATTATTTTATTTCCTTGTGAATCGTCATTCTCCGCAAGATCGGATTATACTTCTTCAATTCCATTCTTTCCGGAGTGTTCTTTCTGTTTTTCGTCGTGATATAACGGGATGTTCCGGGGAGCCCGCTTTCCTTCATCTCCGTGCATTCCAGAATCACCTGCACTCTGTTGCCTTTAGCCTTCTTTGCCATAAGTCTTAATCCTCCTCAATTATTAGGCAATAACTTTAATGCTTTTCCAATCACAATAACCCTTAGCCACCGCATTGTTCAATGCAGCGTCAAGACCCACCTTGTTGATGTAACGAAGACCTGCGGCCGTAATTTTCAGGCTGATCCAGCAATCCTGCTCTACGTAGTAGAACTTCTTCGTAAACAAGTTGACATCAAAACGTCTCTTCGTCCGACGTTTGGAATGGGAAACGTTGTTACCCACAGCGGGCTTTTTCCCTGTAATTTGACAAATTCTCGACATTTCTATCTTCCTTTTTGTTTCTATTTCTATTACTTCCTTCAAACAGAGTGCAAAATTACTACTTAAAAACCGAACATCCAAGCATTTCAGCAAAAAAAACACTATTCTTCAACCGGATGACGTTTTTTTAGCAAGTCAAGCAGAAGTTGCAAAGCCACCAGCGTGGCCTTCGCAAGATTCATGTCACGCCCGTCGTCGCCTTCCATTTTTTCCACCGTGACCTCATCCTTGTCGCCCACGGCAATCCAAATGGTACCCACCGGAGCCTCGCTTCCTCCGCCGGGACCCGCATACCCCGTAATGGCTATGGCATAAGTCGTCTCCATCGACTTCAAGGCGCCGTCGAACATGGCGCGCACCACCTCCTCGCTCACTGGGCCTTTCTCCTCCAGCAATTCGGCCGGGACCCCCAAGAAACGGGTTTTCATCTCGTTCGTGTAACAAACTATCCCGCCTTTGAAGTAGGTGGAACTTCCCGGCACACTTGTGATCGCAGCGGAAATCTGGCCGGAAGTGCAACTCTCCGCCGTACATACCGTTTCGCCCGCCTTCCATAGCAAAGGGCTGATCTCGCGGCTTATAATTTTAGCTTCTACGTTCATCATGTTATTGATTTTATCTTATTTTAACGTCACTCTTGAATAAGCGGGCACATCAATCGTGCAGAAATCATGGTCCTGATACTTGAAATGCCCCGTAATGGCTATCATCGCAGCATTGTCTGTGGTATAGCTGAATTTGGGAATGAAGATTTTCCAGCCATATTTACCGGCATGTTCCCGGAAAGCGTTGCGCAGGCCGTTGTTGGCCGACACACCGCCCGCGACCGCCACTTCCTTGATTCCTTTGTCTTTGGCGGCCTGCCGCAATTTTCTCATCAGGATATCCACTATCGTGTGCTCCAACGAGGCGGCAAGATCTTCCTTGTGATGCGCGATGAAATCCGGATCTTCCTTGATCCAATCACGCAGGGAATAGAGGAAGGAAGTCTTCAACCCGCTGAAACTATAATCATACCCTTCGATATGCGGCTTGGCAAAAGTATAGGCCAAGGGGTTGCCTTGACGGGCCAGTCTGTCGATGACCGGGCCGCCGGGATAACCCAGCCCCATCACTTTCGAGCATTTGTCGATGGCCTCGCCCGCCGCGTCGTCGATGGTCTGTCCCAACACCTCCATGTCGTTGTAGGCGTTCACCTTGATGATCTGCGAATTGCCGCCGCTCACCAACAAGCACAAGAAAGGGAAGGCCGGCTGGTCGTGGTCGTCCGCACTCTCCTTGATGAAATGGGCCAGCACGTGTCCCTGCAAATGGTTCACTTCGATCATGGGTATGCCCAACCCGCGGGCGAATCCTTTGGCAAAAGACACTCCCACGAGCAACGAGCCCATCAAGCCGGGGCCGCGTGTGAAAGCCACGGCCGAAAGCTCCTCTTTCGCCACGCCCGCACGTTTCAAGGCCTGGTCCACCACGGGCACCACATTCTGCTGATGGGCCCGCGAAGCCAGTTCCGGCACCACTCCGCCGTAGGCCTCATGCACGGCTTGGCTTGCCGTGACATTACTCAGCAACACGCCGTTGCGGATCACCGCCGCCGAAGTGTCGTCGCAGCTCGACTCTATACCTAATATGATGATTTCTCTCTCCTTCTTCATGGCTTAATAAGTTAAGATTTCCAGCCCGTGTTCGGTCATCACGAACGTGTGTTCCCACTGGGCGCTCGGCAATTCGTCTTCCGTCACCACCGTCCAACCGTCTTCTTCGTCCACGAACACGCGCCAATCCCCCATGTTCACCATAGGTTCGATGGTGAACACCATGCCGGGCACCAGCAACATCCCCGTGCCCTTCCGGCCGAAGTGCTCCACATCGGGCTCCTCATGGAATTCCAGCCCCACGCCATGACCGCACAAGTCGCGCACGACGCTGAAGCCGTTCTTCTTGGCATGTTTCTCTATGGCGTTGCCGATGTCGCCCACAAAGCCGAAAGGCCGGGCCGCCTCCATGCCGATTTCCAGGCATTCCCGGGCCACGTCCACCAATTTCTGTTTCTCCGGCGTGGTTTTCCCAATGACAAACATGCGCGAGGCATCGCTATAATAGCCGTCGAGGATGGTCGAGACATCCACATTGATGATGTCGCCCTCCTTCAGCACCTCGGACTCGCTCGGGATGCCGTGGCACACCACTTCGTTGACCGAGGTGCATACGCTTTTCGGGAATCCCTCATAATTCAACGGCGCGGGAATAGCCCCGTGGCCCACGGTGTAGTCATACACCAATTGGTCGATTTCCAGAGTGGTCATGCCTTCATGGATTTCCTGAGCCACGAGGTCGAGCACCCCCGTGTTCACCACGCCGCTCCGGCGAATGCCTTCGACCTGTTCAGGAGTCTTTATCAAGTCCCGCGAAGGAACCAGGCATCCCCGGTTCTGGAACGAAAGGACCTTCTTGTCCAATTCCGTCAATTCCTCCCCCTTGGGCACAAACCAATTCCTTCTTATTCTCTTTTTGAACATCTCCGTATCTGTTTTAATCGTGCAAAAATACGATAAAAAAATCATTCCGTGGCGCAAAAACAGGCTAAATATTCTGTTTTGACATTTGTTTATCTTCCGTCGCCCGTGCCTTCTTCGCCCGTGTCCGCCAGCTCCTCAGCCTCTTCGGCCTGCCGTTGTGCACGGGCCGCTTCAAACTTGGCCTTCATCGTCGGGTTGTTCCGCGTCAGTTTCTTTATGGTCAGGTTTTCGGCCTTGTCGTTCGCCAAGCGGAGGTTCTTCTCGGAGCCCATCAGCGCGTCCTTGATTTTCTGCAGGTGGTCGATGGACTTGTCGATTTCCTCCACGGCCTTGCGGAACTTCTCGCTGGCCAAACGATAGTTGTTCCCGAAACGCACCTTGAAGTCGTCCAGCTGTTCCTCGAAACGGGTCACATCGACCGACTGGCTGCGGGCCACGGCCAATTGGCGCTGATAATCCACGCTTTTCTTCGATGTCTGCACCAACAGCGTAATCAGGGGGATGAAAAACTGCGGGCGGATGACATACATCTTCTCATAGCGGTGCGACATGTCCACAATGCCCGTGTTGTACAGCTCGCTGTCGGCCTCCAGCAAGGAAACCAGCACGGCATATTCGCAGTGCTTCGCCCTCCGGTCTTCATCGAGTTTCTTCAGGAAATCCTCGTTTTTGTGCTTGGTGGCCGTCTCGTCCATCTCGTTTTTCATCTCAAACATGACCGACACATATTCCACGCCGTCCTCATAGTCGCGGAAAATGAAATCGCCCTTCGAGCCGCCGGAAACGTCGTTGTCTTTCTCGAAATAGGCGTTCGGGAACAGCGGGCGCACGCGGTTGAATTCCGTGCTGCAATGGATTTCCAACGTCTCGCCCACCATTTTGGTGGACATTCGCGTCTTCATGTCCTTGTAATAATCCACCATTTCCTGCTTTTGGCGCAATTGCAGCTCGTAGCCCTCCTTAATGCTACGCTCCCGGCTCGCGGCCTCTGTCCGGTACAGGTTCATCTGCCCCTTCAGGTCCGCAATCTCCGCCTCCTTGGCGTGCAGGGCATCCTGCGCCTTGCTGCGGGCTTGCAACACGGCAATCTGCAACCGGCCGTTTTCCTGGCCGAGCTGTGCTTTCAGCCCGGCGATCTCATTCTCTTTCTGGGCCAGCCGGGCCTCAAACTCCAGGGCTTTGGCCTGCGCGATGCCGTCCACCTTCTCTTGCAGCCGGGCCACCTCGGCCGCCTGCCGGGCCAGCTCCTTCTCCTTTTGAGCCAACTGTGCCGCGAAGCCCTTCTCGGCCTGCATGGCCGAAGCCTGCTGCTCTGCCTGGAATTGGCGGTGAAGCTCCGCCGTGCGGCGCCTCACCTCATCCTGGAACTCCTGGTTGCGGACCTGCCCCACGATGAAAGCATAGTCCGCCTCGTCCACTTTAAAAACGCTGCCACAATTCGGGCACTTTAGTTCTTTCATAATCTTCCTGCTTTTCTCCGCCTTTCCCTCGAAAGACTTCCGTTATGAAAACAAAAATAAGAAAACTTGCCCAAATACGGATGGATTTTGGAAGAATAATGGAGCCGAGGGAATTTAGCGGGAATAGCCTAAAGGTTTGCGGCGCTGGACCGGAAAGGCTTTTTACTGCCCCGTGAGGGGAAAAGACAACGTGGCGGCATAGGACAAAACCGCCCTCAAGAGGAACGAGAATTTTCTTCAAGCGATTAACTTTTTTTTCTCAAGCAAAAAAAATGTGAACCGCCTGAGAAAAACCCGCGCCTTTCAAGGCGCATTTATCCCGTTGTTTTCCAACGAAATAAAACCCGCCTCCAAAATAGGATCATACAGGCCGGGGGATGGGGGTTACGGAAGGGAAAACGGATGCGGCACGGGCAAGGCCGCACGCCCCCCTTTTGCCTTTGCGCCAAATCCCCAATTCTGGAACCGTGCCCCAAATTTCCACTGCTCCGGAATAATGCAAACCGCTAGAAATGAAAAAAAGTCGCCAAGAGGCAACTTCGCTGAGCGGAAAACGAGACTCGAACTCGCGACCCCGACCTTGGCAAGGTCGTGCTCTACCAACTGAGCTATTTCCGCAA
>CALUNJ010000008.1 GCA_944321975.1 uncultured Paraprevotella sp. | reverse complement strand
GTGTATGCCACCTCGGACAAGCACATCCCCGTGCACACCTTCCGCAACAGCGCGGCCTGCATCGGAAAAGAAGGGACATTATATGCCGGCGGACACGGAGGCATCATCGCCATCAAGAATACCGACACGCTCCAACCGGAACCTGCCGGGAACGTGCGTATTACGGACATCCATCTCAACGGCAAAAGCCTGTTGTCACACCCCGACAGCACCTGCACCGTGGACGGACAGTCCATCACCCTCCCCTCCACGGCCACGCGCCTGGCCTTCACGCTCTCTTCCTGCACCTATTCCCAACACCCCCGCACCCGTTTCGCCTACCAGCTGGAGGGCATGGACACCTCGCCTGTCATCTTGGAGAGCGGACAACACACCGCCGTGTTCGACCGGTTGCCCGAGGGGACTTACACCCTCAACGTATGGCAAACAGACGAGGGAGGACAGGCGGTAGGCCCGGTTTCAACATACACCGTCACGAAGCAACCGGCTTGGTACGAGACGTGGGCGGCACGGCTGGCCTATGTGCTCGCCGGCCTCCTTGCCGCGTGGCTGGCCGCTTACACCTTCGCCCGCAGGCTGAAAAAGAAAAATGCCCGCCTCTTGCGCGAGGAGCTTACCCGTGCCAAGGTGGAGTACTTCACCAACGTGTCCCACGAGCTGCTCACGCCGCTCACCATCCTTTCCTGCCTTGCCGACGAGATGGAACAAGAGGGAAGCGCACAGGAGAAAAACGACAGGACACGGGTGCTGCGCGACAACACCGACCGGCTGAAAAAACTGATCAAGCAGGTGCTCGACTTCCGGAAGATGGAGAAGAAGAGCCTCGCCCTGCAGGTCGGCTACGGCGATGTGGCCGCCTTCGTCCGCCGCATCGGACAAGCCGACTTCGCCCTTCTCGCCCAAAAGAAAGCGTTGCGGCTCGACATCGACATCCAACCCGCCGAGATTTACGGTTTCTACGATGCTGACAAACTGGAGGAAATCCTGTTCAACCTTTTGTCCAACGCCATCAAATACACTCCCGCCCACCGTGCCGTGGGCATCAAAGCCTGGACAGACGGGCAAGAGGATGGGAAAATGCTCCGCCTGCAAGTGTGGGACGAAGGCATCGGCATCGCGCCCGCCGAACAGGAGAAAGTGTTCAACCGCTTCTACCGTGCGCCGCAAACCGCCGGGACGGAGTCCAACGGCATCGGCCTTTCCCTGACCCGCGAACTGGCCGCGCTGCACCACGGCACCCTCACCCTGGAAAGCCAGCCCGGACAGGGAAGCCGCTTCACCCTCTCCATCCCCCTTTCCGAAACAGCATACTCGCAGGAAGAACTGCCGGCTTCTTCTGCCGCCACGCCACAGGAGGAGGCAGGCAAAAAACAAGATACGCCCACCACGCTCCCCACCCTGCTCGTCGTGGACGACAACGTGGAAATCACCTCGTCGCTTGCCCGCCTGCTCGGCACGCGCTATCGCATGCTGCCGGCCCACAGCGCAGCCCAAGCCCGCCCCATGTTGTCGGAGCAGGACATCGACCTGCTCGTCTGCGACCTGAGAATGCCGGGCATGGACGGACTCACCTTCTGCCGGACGCTGAAGGCCGACCTGTCCACCAGCCACATCCCGGTCATCATCCTGACGGCACAGGACTCCGATGCCACCCGCACGGCCTGCTACGAAGCCGGAGCCGACGGTTACATCGCCAAACCGTTTGAAACAGCCGTGCTCGTGGCACGCATCGACAACCTTCTCCATCTCTATGCCCGGCACCGCCGCATGTTCCTGCGAAACCCCGAAACGGACACCGCCGCCCTGCCCTACCACGACCGCGACAAGGAATTCCTCCACAAAATGACCCAAACCGTGGAAGCCCACCTGCAAGACAGCGGCTTCAACCTGGAGGTCCTGTCAAGCGAGGCCGGATTGTCCAAATCCACAATGAACCGCAAGATCAAGGCCATGACCGGACTCACACCAATGGACTTCGTGAAAGGAGTGCGCATCCGCGCTGCGGCACGCTTGTTGCGCGACACCCGCATGAACGTGTCCGAAGTAGCCTATGCCGTGGGCTTCGACGATCCGAAATATTTTGCCAAGTGTTTCAAGGAAGCATGCGGGCGCACTCCCTCCCAATTCCAACAAGACACCACAAAAACAAAGGCCGGCGCGGCGGATTCTTCCAAGTGAGAGAAACAGACCCCCTTTTTGCGAGTTTTCTCCCCCTTCTCTTCCCCATGTTCCACGTAACTTTGCCCGTGATTAACATCACTTATTAACCTTTTCGATTTATGAAATTAAAATCCATGATGATTTCGGTCATGCTGGCCGTTTTAGGGAGCATGCCGGGAAGAGAAGCACAGGCCCAGGAGACGGAAGAAAACTTCGACCTTTACCTGGAAGCATCGGAAGAACGTCCGTTCGACGCGACGGACAAGGTGGAAAACGCCAATGGCACGGGAAACACGGGCTGGAACCGCCACAGCGCGGACGCGGCGGCGGGTTACAACAAGCACAACCCGGAATTTGACTCAGACGTGTATAGCGGCACGGGCATTGAGTCGTGGTATTGGACTCCGCTGCAGAACTGCGAGTTGATTTGGCAGGATGTGAAAGGATTGTGGCCCGGACGTTACAAGGTGACGGCATACGCCACAGGGCAGGTTTACAACGACGCGGCAACCAAAGGAGAACACGTGGGAAGCCTGTGGCTCTTTGCCGGCGACCAGCGGGCAGAAATCACGTCGGCCACGTGGCAGGAAGTTGAAGTGACCTGCGAGGTCGTGGCGGGAAGCACGCTACGCATCGGCATCGCGGCAGGAACGGACAACGCCAACGATTGGGTAAGCATAGCCGGAGTGCGGTTGGAATGCATTGGCGCGGGCGAACCGGAAAAGGTGGCCTTGAACGAGAATTATGATGTGTGTGGCGTGACAGCGGAGACTTACGCGGACGTGGTACTGTCCAAAGCAGTACCGGAAACGCGGTTGACGTGGTTTTGCATACCGTTCAACTTGGATGCGGCACGGACATCCAATTGGTTCAAGGAAGTGAAAGAAGTGGTGTCTGTCGGAAAAGACGGGGAAAAACTGCGTTTGGAACTGCAAGACGTGTCCCAAATCAGCCGGGGCAAGCCCTATCTGGTCAAAGCGCGCGAAACCGGACTCGCGATGATAAACGTGGCGGATGTTTTCGTCAATCCCGAATCACCGCAATCCCTGGATTTAGGACACGGCGTTACCTTGACAGGAACTTACCGGCGGACAGAAGGCATCAGCGGGAGTTACGTGCTGCAAGATGACGGGCAGACGGCTATAAAAGCCGACAGCTACACCAAAGCCAAAGGATTCAGTGCCTATCTCACGATGAAGGAAACGGAAAACCACGAATAAAGAACAAAAAAATAAGACTTCATGATGAACAAGACATATCGTTTTTACCTGGCCTTGTGGAGCCTGATGGCCGGGATATGCGTGTCCGCCGCAGAAGATGGACGCAAGGTCTGCATGGATAAAGATTGGAAATTCCATTATGGGACGGCGATTGAAGCCGTGGCCCCGGATTTCGACGATGCCTCTTGGCGCACGTTGGACTTGCCGCATGACTGGAGCGTGGAAAACGAAGCCGCCGCATTGGCGGGCAACCACATCGGGCCTTTCTCGCCCAATAATCCCGGTGGTTCGGCCACAGGACAGACCGTGGGCGGCGAAGGATGGTACCGCAAGTCCTTCACGCTCTCTTCCGCCGACAAGGGCCGACGCATTTCGCTTTATTTCGAAGGCGTTTATGCGCAATCCGAGGTGTGGGTGAACGGCATCCGGACCTACTTCAATCCTTACGGCTATTCTTCTTTCCGATTTGACATCACGGACTATCTGCGGCCTGCGGGAGAGGAAAACATCGTCACCGTGCGGGTCATAAACGAAGGGCAAAACACACGTTGGTATGCCGGTTCGGGCATTTATCGCCACGTATGGCTGCTGAAAACGCCGGAAATCCACCTGGACGAATGGGACACGGCGGTCAGGACTTTCAATGTGTCCGAGCACAAAGCCGGAATCAAAGTGGCGGCAACGGTGTTCAACGCATCGGAAACAGACGCGGACGTGACGGCTACGATACAGATTTATGCTCCTGGAGGGCAAGTGGCAGCTTCTGCCACGAAGACGGCCGCCGTGGAAGCCCACGACGAAACTGAAACGGTGTTTGAACTGGAAGTGCCCCGCCCGGAACTGTGGAGCCCCGGCTCGCCTTCGCTCTACAAAGCCCGCATCAGCCTGGACGGCGGAGACTGCATCGAGGTGCCGTTCGGCATCCGCACGTTGGAATTCAGTGCCGAAAAGGGGTTCCTGCTCAACGGCGAACCGCTGGAACTGAAAGGCGGCTGTGTGCACCATGACCACGGGCTGTTGGGTGCGGCTTCCTACGACCGCGCGGAGGAGCGGAAGGTAGAGCTGCTGAAGGCCTACGGCTTCAACGCCGTGCGCTGTTCGCACAACATTCCTGCCGAACATTTCCTGGACGTGTGCGACAGCATTGGCCTATTGGTCATCGACGAGGCGTTCGACCAATGGCGCATCGCCAAAAATCCTGAAGACTACGCCCGTTTCTTTGACGAATACAGCGACCGCGACCTGCAAATCATGGTGAAGCGCGACCGCAACCATCCGAGCATCATCATGTGGAGCATCGGCAACGAGATTCCCGGACGCGCTTATGACGACGGGGTGGAGATTGCCCGCCATTTCCGTGAACAGATTCACCGCATGGACAGCACAGAACGAGCCATCACGGCGGGAGTGAACGACTTTTGGGACGACGGCTCGCTGTCGTGGGACAGAGACATTTACCGCGCTTTCCAGCATCTTGACGCTTGTGGCTATAATTATATGTACGGGAAATATGAGAGCGACCATGCCGCATATCCCGGCCGCGTGATGTACGGCAGTGAAAGTTACCCGAAACAGACCTCGCAGAACTGGGACCTGGTGGAAAAACACCCCTACGTCATCGGCGATTTCGTGTGGACGGCCATGGACTATCTGGGCGAAGCGGGCATTGCCCACGCCCTTTACTTGAACAACGGGGAGGGGAACCCGCAATTCATGGGCTGGCCGTGGTACAACGGCTGGTGTGGCGACATCGACCTCATCGGCGAAAAGAAACCGCAATCCTACTATCGCGACGTGATATGGCGCATTCGTCCCATCACGATGGCAGTGGAGCCGCCCGTGCCTTCGGGGCAATGGCAAGCCATCAGCGGATGGGGCTGGCAGAACGAGCGGGTGGACTGGACATTTCCCGGATATTCGGAAGATGACCGCATGACAGTAAATGTCTATACCCGTGCGCCTCGGGTACGGCTGTACTTAAACGGAGCATTGGTGGGCGAAAGTGCCGTCTCAAACACCTATTGGACCGGATTCAGCGTGCCCTACCGTCCCGGCACATTGCGGGCTGTGGAATGGGACGGCGAGCAGGAAGGAGAATCTTTTGAACTGGAGACAACCGGCGAGGCTGTGGGCCTCCGCCTCCGGGCCGACCGCAGCGAAATGAAGGCCGACGGGAAAGACTTGGTGTATGTCGTGGCCGAACTGGTGGATGCCGAAGGCCGCGTGGTGCGCACAGATGACCGCCGCGTGTCGTTCTCCTGCACGGGAAACGGCGAGCTGCTGGCCGCCGGAAATGCCGCACCGGACGACATGGAGAGTTTCCGTTCTGCCACGCCGATGCTTTTTGGCGGACAAGCATTGGCCATCCTGAAATCCACGGCGGAGGCTGGCGAGATGAGCCTGACGGTCTCAAGCGAAGGGCTGGCCGACGCTTCTTTGACCGTGGTTTCCCGCGAACCGGAGGAAACCGGCACACCGGTCGGGGTGACTTCCTCAAAATCCATGGGCGGGAACTTCCAAGTCTATTCTGCCAACCGGCGCGTTTATGTCATCGGTGCGGAAGATTACCGCATATATACCGCGGGTGGCTTGGAAGTGGAACACGACGCGGTGCTCCCATCCGGTATCTACCTGGTGGCCCACGGAGACCAGACGAAGAAAATCCTTGTAAGATAACCCTCTTATAAACTAATAAATCAAATGAAAAAAGCTATGAGTAAAAATCAATGGGCGGGCGGCTTGAAGTGGCTGGCCGCCGCCCTGTTTGCCGTGTGTGGCAAACAGGATGGCCTGGCGGCAATGACGCCGCCGGAAAGTGACGAACCGGCCCTCCGGGAATGGCGGACAAGCCGCGAGGTCGATTTCAACGAGGGCTGGAAGTTCTTCCAGGGAGACACGGCTGCAGCCTCGCGCCCGGACTTCGACGACGCGGCGTGGCGCACGCTGGACCTGCCCCACGACTGGAGCATCGAGGGCGCGCCGCACATCGACAACCCGATGGGCAACGACGGGGGCTATTACCCGGCGGGCATCGGCTGGTACCGCAAGACGTTCAACCTCCCAGACGAGGAACGAGAAAAGCTGACCTCCGTGTATTTCGAAGGCGTGTATATGAACGCCGAAGTGTTCATCAACGGACACAACCTGGGCGTGCGCCCCTACGGCTACTCCTCCTTCTTCCACGACCTGACCCCCTACCTGAAGCCGGGCGAGAACGTGCTGGCCGTGCGCGTGGACAACTCACAGCAGAAAAACTGCCGCTGGTACACCGGATCGGGCATTTACCGCAACGTGAAACTCGTGCGCACGCCGGCGGTGCATTTCGAGCCGTGGGGCGTCGTGGTGCGCGCCAAGGCCGATGATCCGCTCAACGCTACAGCCGAGATTGAAGCCACTGTGACCAACCGGTCTGACAAGGACGAACTCATCACGCTGGAAGGCCGTGTGCAAAGCCCCGGAAACGCGAAAGACGTGGCCACATTTTCCATCCGGACCAAATTGGAAGCCGGGGAGACACGTGCCGTCAAGCTCCCGCGGCTCAGCCTGGGACAACCGGAATATTGGAGTCCGGAGACACCCGTGCTCTACCGCCTTTCATGCAGTGTCAAAGGCGGGACTGGGCATGAGGCGGACCGTACGGAGGAAACTTTCGGCGTGCGCACGGTGGAATACAGCGCCCGCCACGGACTGGTGCTCAACGGAAAGCCTATCGAGTTGAACGGTGCCTGCCTGCACCACGACAACGGCCCGCTCGGCGCGGCGGCCTACCGCGACGCGGAATGGCGCAAGGTGCGGCTCCTGAAGGAAGCCGGATTCAACGCCGTGCGCACGTCGCACAACATTCCTTCCGAGGCTTTCCTTGACGCTTGCGACAGCCTCGGCCTGCTGGTCATCGACGAGTCGTTCGACGGTTGGCGCTCGGCCAAAAACAAATATGACTATTCCATCTATTTCGACCAATGGTGGACGAAGGACATCGAATCCATGGTGAAGCGCGACCGCAACCATCCCTCCATCTTCTGCTGGAGCATCGGCAACGAAATCATCGAGCGCAAGACTCCCGAAGCCGTGCTCACGGCACATGCCCTGGCCGGCTACGTGCGCAAATTCGACCCCACGCGCCCTGTCACGTCCGCACTGGCCGCTTGGGACAGCGATTGGGAGATTTACGACCCGCTGGCCGCCGCGCACGACATAGTGGGCTATAACTACATGATGCACAAAGGCCCGTCGGACCACGAACGTGTCCCCTCGCGCGTCATGATGCAGACGGAGTCTTATCCGCGCGACGCTTTCAGGAACTGGGCGCGGGTGAACGACTATCCCTACATCATCGGCGACTTCGTGTGGACGGGCATCGACTATCTGGGCGAATCGGGCATCGGGCGTTTCTACTATAAGGGCGAATCGGAAGGCGAACACTACTACCGCAACCAATTCCCCTGGCATGGCGCTTACTGCGGCGACATCGACCTGACAGGCTGGCGCAAACCGATTTCCTACTATCGGGAAATGCTTTACTATCCGGAACGCAACAAGCTGCACCTTTCCGTGAAAGAACCAAGCGGCTACCACGGTGAAATCAAGGAAACGCATTGGAGCGTGTGGCCCACATGGGAATGCTGGAACTGGCCGGGGCATGAGGGCAAGGACATCGACGTGGAGATTTATTCCCGCTATCCGTCCGTGCGCCTTTACCTGAACGGCAAACTGGTGGGCGAGAAGGCGACCACCCGCGCCGAGGAATTCAAAGCCATCTTCACGCTGCCCTACGAACCGGGCACGTTGCGCGTGGCCGGCGTGGAGAACGGGCAGGAAACGGAATCGCGCACCCTGGAAACGGCCGGAAAGCCCGCCCGCATCCGGCTGGCCGCCGACCGGACGGAAATAACCGCCGACGGGCGTTCGCTGGTCTACGTGACCGCCGAGGTGGTAGACAAACAAGGACGCGTAGTGCCCCACGCCGACAACCTGCTCACCTTCGATCTGAAAGGTGAAGGCAGCCTGCTGGCCACCTGCAGCGGAGACTTAAAGGATTGCGTAGTGGCCACCTCGCCCGAACGGAAAGCCTGGAAAGGCCGCGCGATGGCCATTGTGAAAGCCGGGAGGGCGGAAGGCGACATCGTGGTTGCCGCCCGGGCAAAAGGACTGAAAAAGGACTCAGCAACAATAAAGATAGTGAGGCCGTAAGTAAACGCTTCTATTCAGGAAGCCCTCATTCCGGGCAAAGAAAGGTTGCGCCCGCCACGTGGCGGGCGCAACCTTTCTGCCGTATCAGGGCTTCTCTTCCCACACCATCACAAAGCCGCCGCGCGGCAAACAGTCTACCGCCATCTGGCTCCCGGGGACAACCTCCGTCAGGCGAAAACTGCGTCCATCCGCCCCATCTTCAAAGAGGGTGGCCTGCCGGCCCGCCGGCACCCCAAGCCGGACGGTTTCAAAAAGAAGCCGGACGGGCTGGTCCTTCCCGTTGATGCCCGCCACATACCAGGTGTTCCCTTTCCGGCGCGCCAACACGACGGACTGCCCGGGATAACCCGCCAGCAACCGGGTATCATCCCATGCGGCAGGCAACGTTTCCAGCAGTTTTTTCACTCCCACGGGCAGATTCTTATAGGTTTCCGGACGGTCGGGCATGTGTTGTATGCCAGACTCGAACAACACGGTCAAAGCCAATTCATGGGCATGAGTCGTGACATGCGGATGCTGCGAGTCGGAAAACGTACCGGGCGTGTAGTCCATCGACCCGATCACGTTGCGGGTGAAAGGCAAGGTGGCATTGTGCGAGGCCGCACGCGGCGTCAGCCGTGCGTTGTTATTATACCACTCCGCCCCATAGACGGCTTCCTGCGTAATCAGGTTAGGATAAGTGCGTTGCCAGCCTTTGGGGATCGTACCGCCGTGGAGATTCACCAAAAGTTTGTGCCGTGCGGCATCTTCCAGCAAATCGAGGTAATAGTTTACGACCGAAAGGCTGTCGTCCGGGAAGAAATCCACCTTGATGCCACACACGCCTTGGGATTCCAGCCAGGCAAATTCCTCCGCGCGATCGGCTTTCTTGTTGAGTTTAAAGAGCGGGCCGGGGGCGCCGTCGCCAATCCAGTTTGTACTTGAATTATACCAAAGCAGGGGCTTCACTCCTTTGCTGCGGGCATAAGCGAGCGCCTCCTCCACATGGCCTCCGTGGGCCATCATGTCCCATTCCCAGTCGATCAAGTCATAAGGCCAATGCATCTCTGCCGCCAAATCAATGTAGGACTTCACCAGTGCGTAGTCCCGTGTGCCATGATTGTACGCCCAATAAATCCATGCGGCCTTCCCGGGTTGGATCCAGGTCGTGTCTTCCAACTGGCAAGCCTCTCCCACATCCGTCACCAACGTCGATTCCACCACGTCGGCCAAGGTTCCCATGATGAGCACCCGCCAAGGCGACGCCCACACACCGGAAACAGGAAGTTCACGGTCCACCGGGCATACCTGGTATCGATGGCTTCGCGTTCCGGGCCTGTTACTCAAGAAAGAGCCGCAATGGGTTCGTCCCAATCCGGATTCCGTGACGAGCAGGAAACGCCCCTCTGCCGGTTCGAACAAGGCCGGATAGCCCCACTCGCCCGTTTTCTTACCGTCTGTCTGCAAAGGAAAGAATCCTTCGTTGCCCACCACGTGGGACTGCATCCATCGGTTCATGCCGTCGGGCACCTCGTAAGCCGTATATTCAGCCGTGAGACATTCTTGTGGCCGTGCCTTCAGCAAATAACGGAAGGCCACCCCGTCGTCATACACGCGCAAAGACAATTCCAATTCTTCTCCCGCACTGTTGTGCAAAACAAAGGTGCGCTCATGGGCATGATTCACGCAATGGAGACGTTTACCGGTGCGCATGCGGTAATCATCCGTATGCGAACGCAGGGACGTGACCTTGTGCAGAGTGAGCGGTCCGCCCCAATCGCGCAAATTGGTAGCCAGACCGATCCTGACATGATGCAACAGCATTTGTCCCCCGCATCGCACGGACAAGCCCGCTTCGCCGTCGGGAGGACAGGACAATTCCACATGAAGCCGTCCGGAAGGCGACAGAACGGAGCCGCCCTCCGCCCGAAGCCCGGCAGGAAACGCCATGACACCAAGCAACACACACGCCATGGCAAGAAAACTATAAATCCGATTCATGAGATGAAACGATTTGAAAAGGTTCACATTTCTACAAAAATAATCGTTTCATCTCTATCCCACATAGCACAATATCTCCCGGGATTAGGACTTTATCTGCTTTTCCTTTTTTGACCGGAAGGCTGAAGGGCAATTTCTCCGGGATGCCCTTCAGCCTTCCAGATCAATGCCGTACCGTGAATTTCCGGCTGCTGGAGATTGTCCCGCAATGGGCTTCCAACACATAGACCCCTTCGGGCAGACGGCTCACATCCAACTGCGTTGTCCGACCGTTCACACCGTGAACCGACAGCATGGAACCACCTTGCATACTGAAAACACGGAAATGCACGTCTTCGGACGTGCCTACAGCCTGGAAACGCACGTCAAGCCATTTGTCGGCAGGCAACGGAGCCACATCGAACACGGCTGGAGCATCGGCCATCGTGCGGTTTATGCCGGTGGAACCTTTAACCAGCTGCCCGATTTCTTCAGCATCAAGCGCATGATTATAAATGCGGAAATCATCAAAACACCCGTCAAACACAGGATCAGCCGCAAACTGGCTACGCCCCACGTAGTTCAACAAAGGATTGAAATCGTCCGGCCGAAGAGTAATGGCATCCGAAGAAGCCACCAGTTCGCCATCCAGATAAAGACACACGCCCTTTTCCCCCATCGTCACAGCCAAGTGGGTCCAATGCTTACGATGGGTCGAGAAGCGTCCGCCATCCAGCTGTTGCTCCTCGCCTCCATTCTTGACGGCAAAGCGCATCTGCCCATTATCGGATTTCACGGTGAGAAACATATATTCATCTTCCCCGTTACCGAAATCAAAAACACGCTGCCATGCGTCGCCGCCCTGCCAATAAACCCATGTGGCCACGGTGATTTCCCGGCAATGGGGCACATGGGCAGGCAACTGCACGAAATCGCCCGTACCATCCAACTGCAAAGCAAGACTTCCCGATTTACCTTCGGCATAAACCATTTTTGACGATGCCGCTCCATGATTCAGGTTGAAAGTCGTGTCGCAAGTGTTTCCCTCAAACTCGTAACGCGCCACCAATTCGTCAGCCCCCGTCGGCGTGGCCGCCACCGGAACCGAAGCCGGCGAAGTGTTCAGACATTGGTCTACGCTCTTTACCTTGTAATAGTAAGTCGCCCCGCCTTCAGCCTTGTTGTCCACAAACGCCGTGTCAGTCAGTCCTCTGGCAATCAATTCATAGGTGCCGTTTTCTTCCGTAGAACGGAGCACGCTAAAGGTAGCGTTCTCGTCCTCGCCGGCATTCCAAACCAACTGCACGGAGGAGGCACGCGCTTCGGCCCGCAATCCCGTGGGAGCATCCACCTCCCGCATCCTGGGACGCACGTTCACGGGCAGGAAACGCCACAACTGACTCTCATCGTCCGACGGCGCCCCCTGCACCACCTCGTAGCCCGAAGCCTGCAGGCAAAGCGAACTATGGCGGTTGCGGATGCGGAACCATCCGTCGCCGGCATATTCCAGATACCACTGTTGGTTCGCACTCTTGTTATTGGTATATGCAATCACCTTGGCTCCTTCTTCCAAACTCCAATCCAGCACATCCAGTGTCTGACGTCCGGACACAGCCAGCAACTGGTGATAACTGAAATCACCGCCAATGCGTGCGTCCACAGGATTGACCATCCACTGCTGGGACTCGTCGTTGCGGGTGTAGTTCGCCACGGAAAGATTATTTCCCGTGGCTGTCAGCAGCCTCCGGCTGGAGCGGTTCACCACGGCATACGTGCCATCCACCACCGGCTGCACGTCTTCCCCCCACGTGATGTTCACGACCCGTTCCGCATTCGTTTGTCCGGATTGGTAACCCGTTCCGCCCGGCAACTCCATCACGTATTCCCGTTGCGGGCCGTGCCCGTCAAAAAACACATCACGGTCTTTCGAAAGGAAACGGTAGACCGTTGTCACGGCCTGACGTTCGGATGTCCCGCCAAAAGCCTGCACTTTGCCGTCCGGAGCACGATAAACCGCCGCCGCCGTCCAATTCGGGCGATGTTCGGCATAAGCCAACCGCTCGCCATGGGCCGCTTTGCAGAACTCGCCGCGAGCCAATTCCGCAGGTCCCCACCAAATACCGGTCTGCAATCCGTATTCCAGCCCCACCATGGCCTCCATCACGTTGTGCATCTCGTCTGCCGTGGCATGCTTCCCGTCAGTACGCACGGTGGTATAGAAATTCGCGAAATTGTCAAAACTGCCAGCCAGTTGATGAGTGTTGCCCTCGTCTATGCCATCGCCCAAAGTTTCATACCACGACAAAGCCTCGTCGCAATTCAAAGTATTGCCGCCGCAGATACGCACACCGTCAAAACGCGGGTTCTCACGCAACAAGGCTGCGATCTGCCGGAATCCTTCTTTTCGCGCTTCTCCTTGCCCGTCCTGGCTTCCTGGAAGCCATTGGTTCCAGCCGAAATCCGGCTCGTTAAAGGGTGATACCGACACCATGTCATAGCCCGCCTCCTCGAAATAACGTGCCGTCACGTCAATGAGTCGCGCCCACGCCTCGGCATTTTCCACGTAAGCGGCATCCACAGAAGGATGATCGCAATTGAGTGTCAGCTTCACATCGTCCTTGCAGAATCCAAGCAAGCGGAGCCGTTCGGCCAAGTCATCCTTTTGGGCCTGCTGCAGGTCGCCATCCACGAGCGGATAAGTAGGCTGAAAAGACACCCGTACGACCGACACATTGTCCTTTCCCATAAAGAGCACACAACGGCGCAGATTCTGTTCGTGCATCCAAGCCGCATCGGCTCCCCATTCCACTTCGTGCCTTACGCCTTCATCCGAAATCCGGAACGGAACGATACGGTCGGCCACAGGTTGTGCCGCCGGATTGTCGCTTGCGGAAACCGTTTGCCCGCAGACGGACGATGCACCGCCGAAAACGGCCCAAAAAGAAATCAAAGGTAAAAAACTGCTTTTCATTATACTCATAGGTTTATTATTTTGCAAAGAAAATAAATTAAAGGGAAATGAGCAAGGCGTTTTCCCTGTCGTTCAAAAAAAAGAAGAGGGAAAGGCTTCGCGACCTTTCCCCCACCAGCTTCAAAAGATGTTACTTCAACGTTTCCTTGATGTCATTCTTTGTCAAATTGCCGATGTTCTCCCGCATGGCAGTGTCGCCCTTCAAATTCTCCAAACGGTAATAGTCCATGAATCCCATATGGCCGTCGCGCAAGGCCTGTGCAAGCGCCTTGGGCACCTCGGCTTCGGCTTGTATCACTTCGGCCCGGGCCTCCTGGGCCTTGGCCTTCATTTCCTGTTCGGCTGCGATGGCCATGGCACGACGTTCCTCGGCCTTGGCCTGCGCGATGTTCTTGTCTGCATTGGCTTGGTCTATCTGCAACGTGGCACCGATATTCTTGCCCACATCGATGTCTGCAATGTCAATAGACAAGATTTCAAAAGCCGTCCCTGCATCCAGTCCCTTCCGCAACACCAGCTTCGAAATGGAATCAGGATTTTCCAACACCTGCTCATGGCTTTCTGCCGAACCGATAGACGACACGATGCCTTCACCCACACGGGCCAGAATGGTGTCTTCACCCGCCCCGCCCACGAGCTGTTGGATGTTGGCCCGCACGGTGACACGTGCCTTGGTGATCAACTGAATGCCGTTCTTGGCCACTGCTGCCACAGGAGGCGTATCAATCACTTTCGGATTCACAGAAGTCTGCACGGCCTCGAACACGTCGCGCCCGGCCAGGTCTATGGCCGTAGCCTTTTCAAAGGAAAGGTCAATGTTGGCTTTCGAGGCAGAAACAAGCGCATGCACCACCCGCTGCACGTGCCCGCCCGTCATGTAATGGGCTTCCAGGTTGTCACGCGAAATGTTCTTCAAACCGGCTTTATGGGCTTCAATGAGGCTGGGCACAATAATATCGGGAGGCACATTACGGATGCGCATCAGGAACAATTGGATCAGCGAGATATGCACTCCAGAGACTTTGGCAGAAAGCCAAAGAAAGAACGGTACAAAATGGAAAAAGATCACCAAACAGATGATGACCACGATGGCAAGAAACGCCGGAAAGATAATGGGATCTGTCCACATGATATTAAAATTTTAAAAAGTGAATGATAATGCTTACCTTCTCTTGACAATAATCAGAGCTTCGTCCACCCGGACGACCACAATGGGCGTGCCCTCATCTATAAAACCGTCGCCCGACTTCACTTCCACCATCTTGCCATGGATGTCGGCATTGCCAATAAGTGCCAAACGGGTGAGGGCCACGCCTTCATCGCCGGGACTTACAGAGAGTTGTTCCGCCGTAGCCGCAGTGGAATCGATGGTCTTGTGAAGCGAATATTTTTCCAGCGTCTTGGAACGCAGCATCCAATAGCCGATCAGGCAACACACCACGAGCGATGCGGCCAACACCCACAACCCGACAGCCACGCCAAAACGGTCGAATACAATATAGTTGGCCGCCACAAGGCAACAGCCGGCAGCAATGCCGGCCACCGTCGTGCCGGGAAGAATGAAAAGTTCCACTGCCAGCAGCAGGGCACAGAAGAGGAACAAGAGAATGATGAGAAGTATGTCCATAATGCAGATAATGAAATGAGAATGAAGATATGCTAATAGGCTTGCCGGTATTTGGTCTCGTCCTGGTCTTCCAGCATGTTGAGATAAGAGGCATAACGGCTCTCGCTGATGCGGTGTTCTTCCACGGCACGACGCACGGCACATCCCGGCTCATGGGTATGCGTACAGTTGCCATATTTGCAATGGGCCGACTCGCGAAAGATTTCACGGAAATAGTGGGCCACTTCCTCTTTCTCGAAGTCAAAAGTACCAAACCCCTTGATGCCCGGCGTGTCAATGACACACCCTCCATAGGGCAGATCGAACATTTCACTGAAAGTCGTGGTGTGGGTTCCCGTGTCGTGGGCTGCGGAAATCTCGGCCGTCCTGACGTTCAGGCCTGGAATCAGCGCGTTAAGCAGAGTGGACTTCCCCACGCCCGAATGGCCGGAAAAAAGAGTGGTTTTGTCCTTCAACCTGTTCCGCAACCCATCCATGCCTTCCCCCTTCAAGGCTGAACAAGCATGACAGGCATAACCGACCGTTTCATAAAGCCGCATCACGGCTTCCATGTAGCGCGACTCTTCAGCCGTGTAGCAGTCCGTCTTATTGAAAACCAGCACCACGGGTATGCGGTAGGCTTCTGCCGAGGCCAGGAAACGGTCGATAAAAATGGTGGAAGTTTCCGGATGCGCCACAGTGGCCAACAAAAAAACCTGATCCACGTTGGCCGCGATAATGTGGCTTTGCTTGGACAGGTTGGAAGCCTTGCGGATGACGTAGTTCCGCCGGTCTTCAATTTCGGTGATGAAAGCCGTGCCTTCCGCATTGACGGCGATTTGCACGTAATCCCCCACAGCCACCGGATTCGTGCTCCGGATTCCTTTCAAGCGGAAATTTCCCTTGACTTTCGAAGGGACAAGCCGCCCGTCGTCCGTGCGGACGACGTACCAGCTTCCCGTATTGCGGATGACCAGTCCTCGCATCAGACGGTCATGATTTCTTTGTCCTTCGCGGCATACAAGTCATCGATTTGCTTGATGTACTTGTCATGCACCTTTTGCAGCTTGCCCTCGGCATTCTTCTGTTCGTCTTCGGCCATGCCGTCCTTCACGGCCTTCTTCAGCGCGTCGATGGCGTCGCGGCGGGCGTTGCGCACGCTCACTTTGGCCGTTTCGCACTCCGATTTACACTGCTTGGCCAATTGCTTGCGCCGCTCTTCCGTGAGAGGCGGAATGCCGAGACGGATGATCTCGCCGTTGTTTTCCGGGGTGATGCCCAGGTCGGAATCGATGATCG
This sequence comes from uncultured Paraprevotella sp., assembly GCA_944321975.1. Taxonomy (GTDB): domain Bacteria; phylum Bacteroidota; class Bacteroidia; order Bacteroidales; family Bacteroidaceae; genus Paraprevotella. The sequence goes on along the minus strand of CALUNJ010000008.1, from coordinate 29,238 downwards.
CCTTTTCAATGGCGCGGAACATATTCTTATCCCACGGTTTGATGGCAATGCAGCGGGCATCAGGCGTATTCACGGCCGCCACATTGTTGATGGGCACCATCGTGCCGTATGAGTCCACACGTATGCCGTCGAGCAGGCGGATGTCGGCTTTTCCGGCGCGTATATGTGCCAGGGTCTCGTCGAGATACATCACAGCCATGTCCATTTTCTCTTGCGCTTCGTCAAGGATTGTTTTAGAGTCTGCCATATTCTGTTTCTTAAAATGTTTATATGCTTTTGAAAGCAAAAGTAACTGATTTTTTATTCATTTGCAATAGAAAGGGCGGGCGAATTCACGGAAAGCGCCGATTTTAAACGCCTGGCTCACGCAACTCCACCTGCAGGATGCCCGGTCGGCGTTCAGATGCGCCGGTCCGGCATCCTGCAGGTTTCCGATGCCCCCAGGGGCCTGGGTGGCGCGTCCGCCCCCTCTGCGAGGTGCATCAGAGAAGCTCAACCTTCAATCTGTTCCCGGCAGGTGTGTCGGAACTGTTGCCATAAAAAATCTCATATTCTCCGGGCAGGACCCGCATGGTATGGGTCGACGGGTCGAAAAACTCAAAGGCCTCCCGCGGCAGTTCGATGGACACCTTCCGGGATTCTCCCGCCTTCAGTTCCACGCGGCGGAAACCGCGCAGGCTCTTCTTCGGGCCGTCGGTGTCGGCCACCTTGCGGACATACACCTGCAACACTTCAGCCCCGTCGCGCGCGCCGGTATTCCTGACCTGCGCCTCGAAGGTCACCGGCTTGCCCGCGGGCACGGAGGCACGGTCCACCCTCCCGCCGGAAATGTCGAACGTGGTATAACTCAATCCATAGCCGAACGGGAACAAGGGTTCTTCCGTCAGGTAACGGTAAGTGCGGCCTTTCATGCTGTAATCCTCAAAATCGGGAAGTTGTTCCGTGTTCCGGTAAAACGTCACCGGAAGTTTTCCGCCGGGATTATAGTCGCCGAACAGGACATCGGCCACAGCCAGCCCTCCGGCTTGTCCCGGATACCAGGCTTGCAGGATGGCGTCACAAGAGGAGAGTTCCGGCTCCAATGCCATGGCCGACCCTGAACAATTGACCAGCACCACCTTTTTTCCTGCCGCCTTCAGCGTTTTCAGGATGTCGCGTTGCACTTGCGGCAACTCGATGGTCGTACGGTCCCCCCCTGCAAATCCGGGAATGTTGACAAAGAACTTCTCTTCTCCCTCCCACTCCGGGGAAATGCCGCCCACGAAGATGACGGTTTCGGCATCTTTCACCCTGTCGGCCACGGTTTCGGGAGGAATCTGGCGATAAATGCCAAGGTCGAATTTCAACAGGGCTTCATCTTCCCGCTGCAAATATTCGATTTTAAGGTCATACGCCTTACCGGCTTCGGCTTCCAAGGTGTATTGCTGCTTCCGCGCACGGCGGCGGCCCCATTGGTCAATCACTTTCTCGCCGTTGACAAACACGCGGAAGGCATCGTCGCCTTCGATGAGCAGTTCATAGGCCGCCGTCTTCCGGGGACGGAAAGTGCCTTCATAAGTGGCTGTGAAATTTTCCAGGTTCACGCCGGGGGCAAACACGGTGTGGCCGCCATTGTTGAGATTGACGGGCGAGGAGATTTGCTGAACGGCTGCCGCCTCGCCTTCCATCTCACGGTTGTTCCAATAAGTGGCCTTCATGCCACGCCGGCCTTCACACGAAAGAAGGTCGAAGTAAGAATCGAGCACCTTGTTCTCCAGCAACTCACAACCCTTCTCGTAAGCCACGGGGCCTATCTTCCGCCGTATCCCTTCCAGCACGGTGTAAGTGTGCGACGGGAAACCGTTATAATTGCCCCATTGCATGACAGAATCGGCGGCGTTCGGCCCCATGACCACAATGCGCCCGCTCTTTTCCTTGGACAAGGGCAACACGCCGTTGTTGTGGAGCAGCACCATGGACTTGCGCGTCATGTCCAATGCCATCCGGCGATGGCTTTCGCAATCCACGGTGTCGATGCCGATGCGGCTCCAGGGCACCAGCGAGTCCGGGTCCATCTCGCCCAAAGCGAAGCGGGCTTCCAACAGCCGCCGCAGACTCGTGTCGATGCGGGATTCCGTGATGAGCCCCTGCTCCACGGCCTCCACCAGATGCCTGTATTCTCCCCCGCATTCCAAGTCCGTGCCGTTCGCCACGGCAGAAGCACTGGCGCTGGGCGCGTCGGGATGCGTTTCGTGATGGCCCTTGCGGAAAAAGTCCGTGATGGCGCCGCAATCGCTCACCACCAGATGCCTGAACCCCCATTCCTCCCGCAGGATCTGGTTCAACAGCCGGTTGCTCCCGCAGCAAGGCTCCCCCTCGAAACGCTGATAGGCACACATGACTTCCTTCACGTCGGCCTCCTGCACGAGAGCCTTGAAGGCGGGAAGATAGGTCTCCCACAAGTCGCGCGGGGAGAGGTCTTCAATGTCGAAATGATGCCGCGACGACTCCGGCCCGCTATGCACGGCATAATGCTTCGCGCAGGCATGGAGCTTGTCATATTTCCCGGTGGAAGGGCCTTGCAGCCCTTTCACGACAGCCACGCCCATGCGGGTGGTGAGGAAGGGATCTTCGCCCCAGGTCTCCTGTCCGCGCCCCCAACGCGGGTCGCGGAAGATGTTCACATTGGGGGTCCAGAACGTGAGCCCCTCGTAGCCACGTCCATAACGCCCGTGGCGGCGCGCGTCGTGAAACTTGGCCCGGGCCTCGTCGCTCACACTGGCATACACATCCTCCACGGCTTGAGGATCGAACACCGACGCCATCCCCAGCGTGATGGGATAGACCGTGGCCAGGCCGTTGCGCCCCACCCCATGCAATGCCTCGTTCCACCAATTATAAGGCTTGATGCCCAACCGCTCCACGCCCTGAGAGGCATTTTGCATCAGTCCGACCTTTTCCTCCAACGTCAGTCTTTTCAGCAAATCGTCGGCCCGCTCTTGCGGAGACAAATCGGGATCCCGGTATGCCACTGTGCCTTTCGGGCTGCATCCCGCCAAGAGGAAGCCCGCGGCAATAAGAACAGTCATCTTTTTCATATATCTTAGGTTTTGCAGTTAAGTCAAAAAGAGTTTTCCACGCAGGAACATTGAAAATCCGATGCCACAAAGATAAGAAACAACCCGGGCAAATCCGACTCCCGGAGTCCTGAAAATCTCCGCGGCCCGCGTTTTTATGAGGTTTTAACAAAAGCCCCGGCGACAGGGGGTGTCCCACACCCGAAACGGAAACTCAGCGCATATCCATGAATCTGCCCCTCAATTCACAAGACCGTACGGGACCGGCTTCCGTCCAAGACCTTTCCCAAGCGCCACGGCAACGCTCAAGAACGGCGTTCGAAGGAAAAGGAAACGCCCGTTACCGCCGTCCCGGCCTCCCCTCAAAAGTTCCGCGCCGGATAGCCTCAGGAAGTTTTGCGGGCAACTTTCCCGACATCCAAATATCACATTGTGAATCAATGATATATAAAAAACATGAAAACAAAAAAATTATCTCAAGAGGAAAAAAATTTTTTCTCTTGAGATTCACATTTTTTTCGCTTGAGATAATTTCACGTCTCTCATGCAGCCGTTTTTCCAGCGACTTCACGCCAGAGTTCTCTCTCCCTTTCAACGCCTTGCAAGGCCACCGGATTTTCCCCATAAAAAAGCAAACGGAGCACCCGCATGGAGTCTCCGTCTGCCTCTTTTTTCCGGTTCAACCCGCCATGGCTAATCTTCCACAATCGTGCAAATGCTGACGCGGTTCCAATCGGGTTCCTCAAACATGTAGCCCACGCCCTGGCCCTTCGCCATGATGCGGCTCGCACTGATCCGATACTTGTTCACCAACATGTTCTTCACAGCCTCGGCACGCTGGCGGGCAATGCGCGTGTTCACTTCCACGCTGCCCTCGGGCGAAGCATAGCCCAGGATGTTGACCTTGGCGTCCTTATGGTTCTTCAGGAAAGTGGCGATGCGCTCCACGTTGGGCTGCTGGGAAGCGTCGATGACAATCTTCCCTTGACGGAAAGTCACCACGGACTCCAGCGTCCGCTTGTGGTTCGTCACCACCTTGGGTTCACGGTTGCGGCACTCCTCCAAAGCCCTCGCCAAATCAGCAGACTTCTGCCCTTCCTTGCGCAAGGCGTCGCCCGAACGGCGGAGCTGGTCGTCCTTGGCGGCCACTTCCTGGCGCAACTGGTTGATGCTGGCATTGAGCGAAGCCACCTCGTTAGCGTCATACACGCGCACCTTGGTCATGTAATGCTCGCCATTGCTGTTGCCAAAGTGGTAGGCCACGCCGGCCGTGATTTCCCAGTTGGCATAATTGGCGTTGAAATTCGGATGCCGGTGTACCCGTCCGGCATCCCACATGCTCATGTCCCAGAACAGGGCCGGCTTGACGGCGATGGTCCATGCCTTCTGCATGCCCACATTGAAGTTGAAGTTCACTCCCACCTTGGAAGCCAGATGGTTGGCTCCTTCCCCGGTGTCGTAGAAATTGTTCAGCCTCAACCAGCCGAAACCTCCTACCAATTCGGTTTCGAACAGGGCAGGCTCGCCCTTGTAACCAGCAAACAGAGTGTTCAGGTTCAACCGGTTCAGCAACATCAGGTTGAAAGCGTCGAAGCCCGTGTCGCTATACTGCGCGGCCATGGGGTTGACCGTATTGATTGTCCAATTGCTTTCCAAAGTCAACCCGTAGAGGGGGGAGAGCTGCTTGTTCACATCGATGCCGATCACGGCACGCGAATTTTTCCAAAAAGCACTGTGGGTCAACGGAGTCACTATGCCGCCGTTCAGACCGACAGACCAATTATCCCCGAATTTATTCCCTTCGAGGACCTGTGCGTTCAGGCCGCCTGCGGCCCATACGCCCAATAATGCAATCAGAGACTTTTTCATAATCTGCACTGTTTAGTTAATACATTTACAAATGTAAGCCTTTCTTCCGTATATTCAAAATAATTAACGCACTTTTATTGAATACCGCACTACCTTTTCACGCGAAACGGGGAATCATCCGCCGGATGATTCCCCGTTTCCAAAGTCCTTATCTCAGAACGATTACTTCGTCACGCAAATGCTTGCACGGTTGTAAGTAGGCTTTTCGAAAATCTTGCCCACGCCCTTGCCTTGGGTAGTGATTCTGTCGGCACTGATCTTGTATTCGTTCACCAGAATCTTCTTCACGGCCTCAGCACGTCTTTCGGACAACTTCTGGTTGAAAGTGGCGTTGCCTTCAGGCGAAGCATAACCCGAAATGGTGACTTTCGCGTTCGAATTCTTCTTCAGATAGCTTGCCAAGCGGTCGATGTTCGGCATCTGAAGGGCATCCACCTTGCTGCTGCTCTGACGGAAGATCACCACATATTCGCTTTCGCTCACCGTCTGCGTGGTCGGAGCCACCTTCTTGTTCTTGCAGTCGTTCAGTTCCTTCTGCAAATCGTTGATGGTGTTCTGTGCGTTCCGCAGGGCACGATCCTTACCGGCAGCCTCGGATTCCATGGAACTGATCGTGGCATTCAGGGCCGCAATCTGCTCGGCATGGTTGCATCCGTTCGTGTAGTAGTGCTTGCCGCTGCTGTTCTTGAAGTGGTAAACCACGCCTGCCGTGATTTCCCATGCGGCCTGGTTGGCATCGAAGTTGATGTTGTCGCGCCCCACTTCGGTCATCGTCCATGTAATGGCCGGCTTGACGGCGATGGTCCAAGCCTTCTTCTCGCCAAGGTTAAAGTTGAAATTCAACCCGGCTTTCGAGGAAATCCAGTTGGCATCCTTGCATTCACCATTGCCTTCCACATAGGCGTCGTTCACGTGCAGCCAACCGAAACCGGCCAAGGCTTCCACTTCGAACAGACTGGGTTTGCCTTTATAACGGCTGAACACATTGTTCAGGTTCACGCGGTGCAACAACATCAGATTGCTGGCGTCAAAGGCGGCGTTGCTCTCAAATGCGTTGATGCTCCACATGTTTTCCAATGTCAATCCATAAATGGGAGAGAGTTGCTTGTTGAGGTCAATGCCCAACGTGGCACGTGCATTCTTGAAAAATGCGCTATGAGTCAACGGAGTCACGAATCCCCCGTTCACTCCAATCGACCAATTATCACGGAACTTCACATATTGTTCCTCTTCGGTCGTTTGGGCATTCAAGCTCCCTAAGCTCATCACACCCGCCAATAACAGTAGAGACTTTTTCATAACGGTTCTTTTTTGAAATTAATAAATATGTCTATTTAACTTTTACAAAGATAAGGATTATAGAGGAATCTTGTGCTCTTTTTATGTTATTAAAACAAAAAAAGAGGCCTTTTTTGCCTCTTTTTCTATGATTCGGCGCATAAACAACGCCTTTGTTGCACTTTGGCCTATACCAAATGGCCAATCCAATCCTCACGTTCGCCCGGAAGCAAATCGACAACGGGCACCTCGATCATCGTGTAACATCCCGGTTGCTGCCTCATGGCCGCACGAGCCACACAAACCAACACTTGTCCCGTCAAGGCCGGATTATTGATGCGCATGTTGAATTCAAAAAGCTGGTTCTGAGTCTTTCCCGAAACGCCTTTGCGGGTCAGGTTCACGCCGTGCCCCATGTCCAACAATTCGTCCACGCTCGGCACCTGCACCACGTGCGTCTCGTCGTTCACAAAATAGGGGTCGGCCTTGATGGCGGCAGCCACCTTGTCGAACTCGTAACCGTCCTTCACTTCGACATACACCATGCGGCGATGAATGCCCGTCCCGGTCGGGATGGTCATGGAGAGAGCGGCCTTCACGCCTTCCACGGCCTTGACCGCCACCGTGTGGCCCATGCTCATGCCCGGGCCAAAATTCGTATAAGTGATGCCTTTCGGAGCAATGGCCTGCAACAAGGTGCGCACGATGGAATCGCTTCCCGGATCCCATCCGGCCGAAATGATCGAAACCGCATGGCCAGCCTTGGCACTCTCGTCCAACGAACGGCGCAAGGCCGGAATCTGCGTATGGATGTCAAAACTGTCCACGGTGTGGATGCCGAGGGCAAGAATCTCCTTGGCGTATTTTTCCACGCTGCGGGTCGGCGTGGCCAAGATGGCCACATCCACATCCTGCAACTCGCGGATATCTTTCACCACTTCATATTTGGCCAGTTCCTCGGGTTTGTTTTCCGCGCCATGGCGACGAACGATGCCCGCAATTTCAAAATCCGGCGCGGCTTCGAGTGCCTGCACGGCATAATGACCGATATTACCGTATCCCACTACGGCGGCTCTGATCTTCTTCATAATGGTTTTCTATTCTATTAAAAAAACAATCTATTCAATACTCTCACAACTCGTTTTGAAACATGGGATCCCACGCGGGCAAACGCACTGGTTCCTGTTTGAGTAAATCCAACACACTTTGAGGACAATACTTTTTGTGGACCACGACACGGAACATATACTCATCAAACCAACGGTCCGTCATGACGAGGTGGCCTTGCGCCCCATAATCTGCCCCCCAACTGTTCTCCACCATCCAACGTTCAGGCTTCCCGCTCTCATCAAGATCCACCGCCATCAGCGTCATGGCATGCGTGCTGCCGCTGTCGAAGCTCTGTATGCGTTGTTTCTTGTCCATGGAAAACGTGGTACCAAACAAGCTGGCATAGTCGTAGTTGTCCAGATCGAGCGTACCATCTTTCGGATTCAGGAACTTGCCCACATCACAACTGAAATACATCATTGTGCTGTCCTTGAGACTAGCCACGGCCATGGCCTTGATGTCCTCCACAGGCAGGTTCACATAAAGCCAATTGTGCCCGTCGTAAGTGTGGCGGTCATAGTCAATCTCATAAACCTTATGGTAAGGCCGCGAAGGGTCATTCATCAACATGACGTAGTTGGCATTCAAGTCTTCTCCCCCGCACACTTCCTTATAGAAACTCTGCGGAGTGTAAGTCCTGGGCTTGCCCGCATATTTCCCATTCACTTTCGGCGCCCAGGTAAATGAAGCAGGAGGTTCGCCGTAAGCATACACCAACATGCGGTAAACCACTTTCATCAAATCCATCTTCTGACGCTCCAGTTCTTTCACCGAGGCTCCTTTCTCTGCCGCCGCCCTCAGGCTCATGCCTCCTTCGCGCAACTTGTTTTTCAGCAATGCGGAAAACTCGCTCGTATTGTCGCTGCTGTATGTCTCCGCCATGACCTCCCGCGGCACAAGGCCGTATTTCCCGATCAAGTCCGACACCCCGGTAAACTGTCCGCCGTCGCTCAGCGGATGACGGAAAAGCCACTCCACCATCTTGTCGTCAAGCGGTTTCTCGCGCGTGTCAATGATGCCCTGCAAAAACAAATTGCTTTTTTCCAACTGGTCATAAAAGAACGTGTAAACCGTGGAAAATTGGAAATTCTTCATGCCCGTCCGGGCCATGAGTTGCGAACGCAACACATTCGTCCCCGTGAACAGCCAGCAACGCCCGCTGCTCTTTTGATCGGTAATGCCCGAACTTTTCACCTTGTAGGTAAACTCCATGTCGGCATCTGCCGTGTGTTCCCGATTGGCTGCGAGCTTCTTGATGGAATTGGCATTCACCGCGTTCCGGATTGCCTTGTCCGTCCGGTCGTTCTGATAGCTTTCTTCCAAGGTTTTCAACGCCTCAGGCGTCAGAGCCTGTTGGGCCGAAACGAAGTTTCCGGCAAAAAGCAAAGCTACGTATAATGCAATTTTTCTCATAGCACCCATTCTCCTTTTCACTTCACATATTCTCCCCATTCTGTCAGACGCATGTCGCCCTTGCGCAGATAAGTGTCGTGCATGGCAAACGCCGCTGACAAACAATGGTGGGTATGTCCTCCATATTTCTCCGCCAGCTTCAAGTAGTCAAGCAACATCGGACGATAATCCGGATGAGCCACCTTGATAATCTCGGCCGCCTTTTCCATGGAACATTTGCCGCGCAGGTCGGCCACGCCATATTCCGTGATCACGGCATCCACGAAATGGCTGGTGTGATCCACATGCGAGCAGAAAGGCACAATGCTGCTGATCGCTCCTCCCTTAGTGGTGGAACCACACGTGAAGATGCTCAAATAAGCATTGTTGGTGAAGTCGGCCGAGCCCCCGATGCCGTTCATCATCTTCGTGCCGCAGATTTTCGTGGAATTCACATGCCCGTAAATGTCGGCCTCAATGGCAGTATTCAAGGAACAAACCCCGATGCGGGCAATGACTTCCGGACTGTTGGAGATTTCCGACGGGCGAAGCACCAACTTTTCTTTAAAGAAGTTCATGTCATCGTAAATGCCGTGCAAGCATTCGTTCGTCACGGTCAACGAGCACGCGGAAGCAGACAACACACGCCCTTCGCGCATCAGTTGCACCGGAGCATCCTGAAGCACTTCCGTGTAGATATTGAAATTCGGCACGTCAGGGCATTGTCCCAAAGCCCCCAACACGGCGTTGGCTCCGCTCCCCACTCCACTCTGCAGGTTAAGGAACGTAGGAGGAATCTTGCCGTTCTTCAGATTGTCCAGCAAAAATGCCGCCACATTATTTCCGATTTGCGTGGTAATGGGATCCGAATCCTTGAAGGCACGTGCCTCGTCGGGGATGTTGCATTCCACGATGCCTCTGATGCGGTCGGCATCCACCTCCACGTAAGGCTTGCCAATCCGGTCGTTGGCCTTCGTGATCATGACGGGGGTGCGGTAAGGATGGTCTTCAATCTCATACACGTCATGGATGCCCATGCAGTTCTTACTGTGGAAGGCGTTCAGTTCAATGAAGATTCCTTTCTGCGCAAGCCGGCACACCGTAGGGCTGATGCCGCCTGCCGCCGTAAGATAAATGTGGGCTTTTCCGCCCACCAGCTCCACTTCGCAGGCCTCTATGATAGCCCAATCCACCTTTCCCAAATACCCTTGGCGGATTTGAGTTGCCATGTTGGAAAGATTCAAGTCCGAATAAGAAAGCTCATTCTTATTGACATGTGTACGGAAGTCCTTGTTCGTCGTATAAGGCGCGCGGAAGTTTATGGCATGCGCATTGGCCAACATTCCGTCGCAACTCTGTCCGGTAGAAGCCCCCGTCAGAATGTTAATCTTAAACTCCCGGCCTGCGGCATGTTCGCACTCCGCCTTCTTGGCGATTTCAGCCGGTATGCTCTTGGGTACGCCAGCCGGCGTAAAACCACTCAGTCCGATGGTATCTCCGTTTTGGATGATGGCAGCCGCCTCGGCAGCCGTGATTTTGTTAAATCCCATAGATTTGATTGCTTAATAGTGATACATTGATTAAAGTGACGCAAAGATACGCTTTTTTTCTGAACCTTGTAACGGCCTTTGCGGGTTTTCCTTGCACATAGTAAAGACCCACGCCTTTTAAGCCGTCATATGTTCCATTTCGGCTTGCGCTTCTCCAAAAAAGCATGGCCGCCTTCTTGCGCCTCATCGGTCATGTAATAAAGCATGGTGGCGTCGCCTGCCAATTCTTGTATGCCGGCCTGTCCGTCCAATTCCGCATTCAGCCCGGCCTTTATCATGCGCAAGGCCAACGGGCTGAGCTGCATCATCTCCTCTGCCCACGACACGTATTCATCCTCCAATTGCGCCAAGGGCACCACTTTGTTCACCAGCCCCATTCCGAGAGCTTCCTGCGCAGAATATTTCCGGCAAAGGAACCATATCTCCCGTGCTTTCTTCTGCCCCACGACACGCGCAAGGTAAGATGCGCCGAAACCCGCGTCAAAACTGCCCACACGCGGTCCCGTCTGTCCGAAAACGGCGTTTTCGGAAGCAATCGTCAAATCGCACACCACATGCAGCACGTGGCCTCCCCCGATGGCAAAACCGTTCACGGCCGCAATCACGGGCTTGGGCAACGAACGGATCTGCTTCTGCACTTCCAACACGTTCAGGCGCGGCACGCCGTCTGTCCCCACGTAACCGCCACGCCCCTTGACGTGCATGTCTCCGCCGGAACAAAACGCTTTGTCGCCCGCGCCGGTAAGCACGACAACCCGCACGTCGCGCCGTTCACGGCAGAGATAGAGCGCATCGCTCATTTCCGCCACCGTACGGGGCGTAAAGGCATTGCGCACTTGCGGGCGGTTGATGGTGATGCGGGCAATCCCATTGTAACTGTCAAAAAGAATATCCTCATATTCTTTCAAGGTCTTCCATTCTCTTTCCATAGATCGTATTCTTAAAAAAACAAGCCTCCGGCCTGCATTCCGCAGGGCTGAACCAAGCTGCAACAAAAGTACGACTTTTCAATTTGACAAGCAATAAAAAGGCATTCAAAAGCGTTCAAATGACAAACAAAAACCTGTATGCCCACAATGGCCGGCTGATGTTCAACCTCAACGCTTCCTATCAACTCAACCACAGCGACGTGGCCAAGACCTCACTCTACACTTTCCGTGCCCTCGCGTGGGCATCCATCTTTCTTTCTGCGGGATATGCTTTTCTGACACGACAGGCACAGCCTCAAACGCAATCAACATTCCGCCTCCAGTCTTCCCTGAGCCGATGATAGAAATCGCGCAACGCGGCCGCGTCTGAGGCCGCGCCGGTGAACACCTCCAGCAACACAGGGCAAGCCGACAAGGGGTCAAACAGCCTGCCGAGAGCGGCAGAAAGCGAAGCGGCATCCGTGGCCTGCAGATAAGTAAAGCCACGCGACTCCGCCCAACCACGGGCCGTAGCGTCATGGACAGCCGTCACATAACGGCGGGTATCGCCCTGCATGTCCAGCCCCGGCAAGGCGTGGAAAATGGCCCCGCCGCCGTTATTCAACACCGCAATGCGCAAATTCGGACGGATGCAGACGCTCCACAGCGCATTCATGTCATAGAAGAAACTCAAGTCGCCCACCCACAACACATTCAGCCGCCCGTCGGTGGCCGCAAATCCAACCGCTGCCGACACAGAGCCTTCAATGCCGTTCACCCCACGGTTGCACTGCACCTCCGTGCCCTCCGGCAAAGGAAATAGTTCTGCCAGGCGCACGACGGAACTGTTCCCCAAATGCAACACCGCACGGGCCGGCAACGCATCCATCAGCCGTCCCACGGCATAGACTTCGGAATAAGCGACCTCGGGACGGGACAACCGCGCGCACGCCTCGCCCCACCGACGCGAATAATCCCCCTTCCTTCCGTCCGGCCTCATCCGCCTCCATGCCCGGCAGAACGCCCCCACCGAGGCTTCCACCACGGTCGTCAAGCCACAAAACAAATCGGCCGGCTGCCCGTCGGCCGCCACATGCCAATGGGCCAACGGGCGTGTGCGGCGCAGGAACTGCTTCAGCCGTTTCGACACGATGTGCCCTCCCAGGGTGATGACCAAGTCCGGCCGCAACGCCTCGCACGTGGTTTCATCGGCAGCATACAGAAGCGCGTCGAAACCATGCACCGCCCCCGACGCGGCTCCGTCGTTGCCCAACACTTCCGACAACCATGCCACTTCTCTCCCCGAAAAGCAGGCCGCAACCTCGGCAGCCTCGGCCCGCGACAACTGCCCCGTCACCACCATGCAGCGGGCGGCACGCCGGCATTCCCGGGCCAGCACGTCTTCCGCCCCTGCACTTCCTGACAGCTCGTAGCGCACGATGCGGCGGACGGCAGGCAGGGCTTCGGCCTCGAAACGGAACAACGGCTCGGACAAAGGCACGTTGATGTGCACCGGGCCGCAACCATGGTGGTCCAGCTCGAGCAACGCCTCGTTGACCAGACGGTTGACATACCATTCGTCCTCCGCAGTCTGTATCTCGGGCAGGTTTACCGCCTTGCGCACCAAAGCGCCGAACACACCGGGCTGGGGCAGCGTCTGTCCGTCCATCTGCCCGATCCAGGCCGCAGGACGGTCGGCGGAGACGACCACCAACGGCACCTGCCGGTAAAACGCCTCGCCCACCGCCGGGTGAAGATTCAGCAAAGCGGAACCAGACGTGCAGCACACCACCACAGGGGCATGGGACTGCAACGCCAAGCCAATGGCAAAAAAGCCCGCACTGCGTTCATCCGTCACCGGGAAACACTCGAAATCCCCACACGAGGAAAACGCCTGCACCAACGGCACATCCCGGCTTCCGGGACACAACACCACCCGGAAAATGCCGTGGGCCCGCAGCAAGGCCACGAGCTGCAACACACTCTTCTTATCTGTATATTTCACTTGGAATTCCTTTTGAAATCACATATTTCATGGTCTGCAACTTTCGCTCCGTCTCCATCCATTCTTCCTCAAGCACCGACGAAGGCAGCAATCCTCCACCGGCATAAAGACGGAAGTCGGCTCCGTTTCCGGCCGACTGCATGCAACGCAGATTCACATACAAGGCCGTTTCACCCTCCAGATCGAACGTGCCCAAAAATCCGGCATAATACCCGCGGTCGTAACCCTCCTGCGCATCAATAAACCGGCGAGCCGCCTCCTTGGGCAACCCGCACACGGCAGGAGTCGGATGGAGCACCTGCAACACACGCCCGACAGGAACTTCCGCCGGAAGGGAAAAACGGAACACCGTCTTCAGATGGGCCAACTCGCCCGCCGTGACAGTAAAAGGCCCTTCGGCCGAACAAGCCAACCCCAAGCCTCGCAACCCATCGGCCACATAATCGGCCACGAAAGCCTGCTCGCGGATGTTCTTCGCCGACCATTTTCCGGCCAGCCTTCCGTCTTTCAGGCATTGCGTCCCGGCCAAGGCCACGGTCTCATACGCCCCTCCCCGCCCGCGCAACAAGATTTCCGGCGTGGCACCCAACCAATAACCTGTTTGCGGCGCATAAAACAAATAGACGTAGGAATGCACATAACGGCGACAGGCTGCCCGGAAAGCCTCCGCCCAAGAAAATCCTGCCGGGCAGGGTTCCCCCACCCGGCGCGAAAGCACCAGCTTCTGAAATTCACCCGCACATAGCGCACGGGAAAAAGCGGCGAACGCACGGGCGTAGCGGGGCGAAGGCACCACATCCAGCCTCCCCGCCACCGGCACGGGAGCCGGAGCCTCTTTCTCGGTTCCTCCCTCAATCCGGTCGGCCGGAAAACCGGCCTCTTCTTCCGCACGGAGCATCCATACAGGATGCCCCTCTCCCGCACGGAAAGGGGCAAACACAAAACCTTCTCGACCGTCCAGCCGGTCCATGCCGTCCAACGCTTCCAGCCGGCCGCCGCGGATGCAACGGCAATGCGACGCGCCCGGCTCGCGGAAACACACGAAAGCATCTCCTTTTTCCCTCCACCGCGAGATGAGGGAAGCCACGGTATCCGCCCGGCTCATTTCCGCTTCATCACACTGTTGACCACACGAATGGAAGACACCAGTTTTCCCGTGGAGGTAAACACATCGACATTCCACACGTGGGAAGAACGACCCTTGTGCACGATCGTGCCCACGGCACGCACCGTGTCTCCCTCATGGGCCGAAGAGATGTGATTGCCGCTCACCTGCATGCCCACGACAAACTCGTCGGGCTTGCAGATGACCATCGAACCAAACCCGGCCACCGTCTCGGCCAAAGCCAGGGTGGCTCCTCCGTGAAGGATGCCGAAAGGCTGGCGGTTGCGATGGTCCACCGGCATGATGGCTTCCACGCGGTCGTGCGACGCATAGGTGTATTGAATGCCCAGGTTGCCCATCAGCGTGCTTTCCGCCTGCGCATTGATGGCATCCAGCGGGATTTCGCTCTCGCGCACCTCGGCCAGGAAAGCCTTTTCCACAGCCACGGCCACGCCGTCGTCGTTGTTAGACAAGGTGGTGTAGTCGGCGCATCGCTTCACCGAGTCGGCCGCGTTGCCCATGGCGATGCCCAGGTCAGCCAGCTGGAGCATGGTCACGTCGGCCGCACCGTCGCCGAACACGACGATTTCGTCCGTCTTGATGCCTTCCTTCTCCATGATGACGCCCAGGGTGTTGGCCTTGTCCACCCGTGTGCCCACCACCTCAAGGAAATAAGGCTCGGAACGGAACACGTCCAGCACGCCGTCCAGGCGGCGCTTCCAATGCTCCTCCAGTCCCACGAGGGCTTCCTCATCGTCGCTCACCAGCATGCACTTGCAGGGCGGATAATCAATAGCGGCCGAAAAAAACTCCTGGAAATCAATCTTCATCCCGTTCAGGGCAGCTTCCGCCCTCACGTGGGGATTGTCCGGAGCATTGGTCACGATCGTGTCTCCGTTATAAGTCAAAATGGCAAAACCATTTTTGTTGGCCTTCTTCTCCAAATAAGGGATCAATTCAGGATTGATGCGGCGCTCGAACACCACTTCCCCGTCGGAAGCGTTGATCACCTGTCCCCCGTTATAGGAGAGGATATAACCATTATAGGTGCCCAACTCCAAAATCTTGGCCAAGGGCAACAAACCATAAGTGGGGCGCCCCGATGCCAACATGATGCGCACACCCATCTGCTGCACCTTGCGCAGCGTGTTCAGCGTCCGCTTGCTAATCTCTTTCTCGTCGTTCAACAGTGTCCCGTCCACGTCGAGTACTAACATTTTATACTTCATACGCCCACTCCTTTAGATGTTACAAGGCAAATATAAGAAAAGACTCTTAAAAAAAACGGAATAGACGGAAGTTTATCTTCCCGCTTCACTTTTTTTAGCGAACAAGAGCGACAGGAAAGCCGGCATCAAACGCCGGGCAAGCCATGGCGGCAAAGACTCCACCAAATGACCGGCAAAAAATAACCTTAAGAAAAGAGCGCGCCAACCTTCCGGATGAACCCCTGAAAATGTTCAGGAAACGGAAAGGACGGCCTTCAAGCCCCTTCTTCAGGAAGCTGTCGGAAAAAGAGTCGAGGGATAGCCCAAAATATTGGCGGAGCTGAAGCAGGAGGGATTTCTACGGCCTCATGAGGGAGAAAAAGGCACGTGAGGGAATAGGACAAAATCACTCTCAAAAGGAACGGGATATTCCCACTTGAGATTCACATTTTTTTCACTTGAGAAAAAAATGTGAATCCCTTGAGAGAAATCCAAGAGTATCAAGACGCATCTATTTTATTGGCTCTTAGCAAAATAAAAAAAGACATCGGAATAGGACCATATGGACTTGGGACTGAAAACGAAGCGCACAACGGGGGCGCAAGGCCGCATGGGTTCCGATGGAGGCATGCGCTTTCTTTCTACCGCATTTCTTTTACCTTAATGCCTGGAGTCCTCCCCTTTGCCCCCGGCACGGTTTCAACAAGCCCAATGCCGCGCACGGACGATGCAGGACTATCCCCGCAAACATCCGCACGCGGCACCGGCCTCTCCCCCACATGAAGGAAGGAGAAGAAATCGACCCGTCAGAGTGCTTCGGCCCAACGCTGCAGGCCTTCATAAAACCCGCTGTACAGGCCCAAGGCACACAGCCCGACCACGCAGAGCGCGAGACAGAGGCGCACGCCGGGTGCGCTGCGCAGCGGAGCCACGGCGCATTGCCCATTTTCCGGCGCAGCCATATACATGGCCTTCACCACGAGCAAGTAGTAGTAAAGCGAGACGATGGTGTTGAGCAAGGCCAGGAAGACTACCATCCACCAGCCTTCATCGAAAGCGGCGGCGAAGATGAAGAACTTCGAAAAGAAGCCCGCGAAGGGAGGGATACCGCCCAATGAAAAGAGTGCCAGCGTCAGCGCGAGCGTCAGGCGCGGGTTGGTGCGGTATAATCCGCGGTAATCATCGCGTGAAGTCCGTCCGTCCGTATGCTGCTCGATGGTGCTGATGACAGCGAAGACCGCCACATTGGCCACCACATACACAGCAATATAATAAGCCATGGAAGCCATGCCCTGCGCCGTGCCGGCCAGCGCGCCCAGCACGATGTAGCCCGCCTGGGAGATGCTGCTGAAGGCCATGAAACGTTTCATGTCGCCCTGCAGGATGGCCATGAGGTTGGCTACCGTGATGCTGGCCACTGAGAGCAAGGCAATCACCAGCGCCCAATCCTCTTTCATCAAAGGGAACACGAAACGCAACACCACAGCCAAGGCCACGGCGGCGGCTCCCTTGGAGATGACGCTCAGATAAGCCGTCACGCCCGTCGGCGCACCCTGATAGACATCGGCCGTCCACAAGTGGAAAGGCACAAGGCTCATCTTGAAGCCCATGCCGGCGATGAAGAGCACGAGGGAGAACTGCTGCAGCGGACTTCCTTGCAGAAGACCCGGCACGTCGGCGAAATAGAGCGTGCCGCACGTGCCGTAGATGAGCGAGAGGCCGTAGAGCAGCAACGCAGAAGAGAACATGGACGAGAGGATGAACTTCGCACCGGCTTCCGCACTGTGGTGGCGGTACTTGTCCATCGCCACGAGGCAGGCCATGGGAATGCTGGCCGTCTCAAGCCCGATGTAAAACATCAAGAAATGACCGGAAGAAAGCATGAAGAACATGCCCAGCAGGGTGCTGAGCGTGAGCACGTAGAACTCACCTTGGCGGAAACGCGTGTCGCGCCGTCCCAGCCACTCGCCGCATTGCAGGAAGATGAGCAAAGTGCCGGCCGAGAGGATGCTCTTGACCACGGAGGTGAAAGGCGTGTTTATATACATGCCGCCGAAAAGCGAGCGTGTGTCCGGCGTGAGGTCGAGCAACACCTGCACAGCCATCAACAAACAGGTCATCACGCGGAACCAACGGCCGCCGGCATCGGGTTTGCGGAACAAATCGGCCAGCAACACCACCACCAGCACCACTACCAACGACAATTCGGCATGCAACGACAATATAGCGGATAAATTCGTATTGTTCATTTCAGCAAAGCATTAAGGATTCAACACAAGCAAATGGGAAACAATCGGCTCCACGCTGCCGCTGATGGTATCGCTCACCCACCAAGGGGCAAGGCCGAGGCCTGCCACGCAGACCACCAGGCAGATGACGGCAAGGCGTTCGTCCCACGTGGCATCGGACAGTTTGAGGTGGGCCGGATTATGGCAGGTGCCATAAAGGATCTTGCCCACCACGCGCAGGATATACACCGCCGTGACGACGATGCTCGTCGTGGCGATGATAGTGCATGTGCGATGGAACGCGTCTGTATGTTCGAAGGAACCGACAAAGACAGTCATTTCGGCCACGAAACCGCTCAGCCCCGGCAAACCCAAGTTGGCCAGGCCGGCCAGCACATAACCCACGGCCAGGAACGGCATGATCTTCATCAGCCCGTTCAGCTCGCGCACGTCACGGGTGTGCGTCCGGCCGTAAATCATACCGATGAGGGCAAAGAAGAGGGCCGTCATCAGGCCATGGCTCAGCATCTGCAGGATGGCACCCGTACAGCTCGTGCGCGTCATCATCAGCAGCGCGAACAGCACCAGCCCGCAATGGCTCACGGAAGAATAGGCGTTGATATATTTCAGGTCGGTCTGCACCACCGCGCTGAACGCGCCGTAGACCACCGATATCGTCGTCAGCACCAGGAAGAAGTCCCCCCACATGGCCAGTCCCTCAGGCATCAGGTACATGGCCACACGGAAACAGCCGTAGCCGCCCAGCTTCATCAGCACACCTGCATGAAGCATTGACACAGCTGTAGGGGCCGAGGCGTGGCCGTCGGGACTCCAAGTATGGAATGGGAACAACGCGCCCAGCACGCCGAAACCCAGGAACACCGCCGGGAAGAACACCCGCTGCATCTCCTCGGGAATGTTGTGCAGCCGTGCGATTTCCAGCACGTCCATCGTCTGCGCCCCCGCACCGTAGTAAATGCCCAGAATGCCAATCAGCAGGAAGGCCGAACCGCCCATCAGCATCAGCGTCAGCTTCATGGCGGCATACTCCTTGCGCCCGCTGCCCCAAACGCCGATGAGCAGGTACATCGGAATCAAGGCCACCTCGTAGAACATGAACATCGTGAACAAGTCGGTGGAGATGAAGAAGCCGAACACGCCCGTACTCAACAAGGTGAACCACAGGAAATATTCCTTCGTCAGCGGCTTCAGCTTCCAAGAGGCGAAAGTGCCGGTAAACACGATGATGGCACTCAGCAGCAGCATCACCACCGAAATGCCGTCCACACCCACGGAATAGCAGATGTGCAGCGGCGCATACCACATCACACTGTCCGTGAAAAGCATCTCAGCCGTCTCACCCGAACCCCGTGCCTGCAGGTAAGCCACCGTGAGCCACACGGACAGCACCAACAAAGCCGACGCGCCCGTCACCATCACGCCCCGCACCTGGTTCACGTTCCGAGCCGCCCAAAGGCCCAGCATCATCAATGCGGGTATCAGCACAAAAAGACTTAATATATTCATATCATTCCATTGTTTACTCCGTTAAACTACAAGCACAGCAACAACATCAACGCCAGCACGATGATACCCGCCATGAACCACATCACATAACTCTGGATGCGGCCGCTCTGCATCGGCTGCACCTCCTCGCCCGCAGCGTTGGCACCCCAAGCCAGGAAATTCATGAAGCCGTCCACCACGTGGCGGTCGAACCATGCCAACGGACGCGACACGCAGCGGAAGATAATCTTCTTCGTGACAAACAGCCACGCCTCGTCCATATAGAAACGGCGGTAGGCCGCCCGGTGCAGCTTCGGGAAGCGGCGGGCCAAGGCATCGGCCACAGGCTGCTCGCTCCGCGCATACATGAACGTGGCCAGGGCTATCGCCACCACAGCCACCACGCAACTGGTCGTGGCCACGCCGGCATCCAGATGGATGTCGTACGACAGCCCATCGCCCGTCACAAAATGCCCGAAAGGAATGAAGCCGGCCACACAAGTGATGGCCGCCAGCACCATCAGCGGGAACGTCATCGAGAGCGGACTCTCATGCGGCACGTGCGCGGCATGAAGTTCCTTGTCCTCCCGACCCCAGAAGATGCCGTAATACAGACGGAACATGTAAAAAGCCGTCATGCCCGCTATAAGCGTCATGACCCAGCCCATCACGGGGCTGAAGGCAAAGCAGGCCGTCAGGATCTCGTCCTTCGAGAAGAACCCGGAGAACGGCGGTATGCCCGAAATGGCCAGACAGGCGATGAGGAAAGTGATATGCGTCACGGGCATGTACTTGCGAAGTCCTCCCATGGTGGACATCTCGTTGCTGTGCACGGCATGGATGATGCAGCCCGCGCCCAGGAAGAGCAACGCCTTGAACATGGCGTGCGTGAAGAGGTGGAACATGGAAGCCATGTAGCCCAGCCCGCCTTCGTGCGACGGCGCACCGGTGCAGACACCCAAGGCCACCATCATGAACCCGATTTGCGAGATGGTGGAGAAAGCCAGCACCCGCTTGATGTCGCTCTGCACGCAAGCCACAGAGGCCGCGTAGAAAGCGGTAAACGCACCGACATAAGCCACGATGTGCAACGTGTCCGGAGCGTATGCGATGTAAAGCGGGAACATTCGCGCCACCTGGTACACACCGGCCACCACCATCGTGGCGGCATGGATGAGCGCACTCACCGGAGTGGGACCCTCCATCGCGTCGGGCAGCCAGATGTGCAACGGGAACATGGCGCTCTTGCCCGCGCCGCCCACAAACATCAGTCCCAACGCCAAAGGCAGCATCATCGCGCCTTGCATCAGGCCCGTCTCCGTGGGAGTGAAAGAGAACGTCCCCACGTAGAAACCGTAAATCAAGATACCTATCAGGAAGCCCAAGTCGGCGAAGCGCGTCACGATGAACGCCTTCTTGGAGGCCGCGATGGCCTCGGGCTTCGTGTAGTAGAACCCGATGAGCAGGTAAGAGGAAACACCCACCAGTTCCCAGAACACATACATCTGGAAGATGTTCGTGGCCACCACCAGCCCCAGCATGGAGAAGGTGAACAGGCTCAGGAAAGCGTAGTAACGCTGGAAGCCCCGCTCGCCTTTCATGTAACCGAACGAATAGATATGCACCATGAACGACACCGTGGTGATCACCACAAGCATCATCACCGAGATGGGGTCGAGCAACACGCCCATGTCAATGTGCAGCGACCCGGTGAAAGGCAGCCATTCCGCATTCCAGGGTATCAGCGTGGCATACGTGCCGTCGGCCTGCCGCGGAAGAGAGAAGTAATCATAGGCCGCCATGTAGCTCAACACGGCCACCGCGCCCAGCACCACCGTGCCGATAAGCCCCGACACACGGTGGGACATCTTCATCCCGGCCAAAGCCAGCAACAGGAAGCTCAACACCGGCAAAAGGAGAATCCATATTGTATATTCCATATCCATAAATCCTTTATCGTGTTAGGGTTATCCTTTCAAATCACTGATGTCATCCGTCTGGATATTGCGCACGTTGCGGTACACGTTAATCATGATGGCAATGGCCACAGCCGTCTCGGCCGCCGAAATGGCAATGCCGAAGAGCGTGAAGAAATGCCCCTCGAGCACCCCGGGGAAAAGATAGCGGTTGAACACGGCAAAGTTGATGTTCGCCGCATTGAGCATCAATTCCACGGAAATCAACGTGGCCAGCAGGTTGCGGCGCGTGAAGAAGCCGTAGACACCCGCAAAGAGCATCACTGCGGCCACCATCAAATAGCAAACTACATTTATTTCCATAACAGTTTTTCCTTTCCTCCTCTTAATGTTTACGCGCAATCATGATGGCACCAATCATGCAGGCCAATAGCAGCACGCTCACCGCCTCGAAAGGCAGGACGAACTGATACTTGCCCGTGCCGATGAGCGCCTCGCCCACCACACCCGGGGCAAGCTCTTCCAAGGCGGGGATGCCCCCCAAAGCAAAACCGTGGGAAAGCAGCAAGAACGCCACCAGCACGAAACCCGCCACCGTCGTGGCCAGGGCGGCAAACCAACGGCCGCGGGGGATGCGCTCGTTCATGTTCTTGTCCGAACGGGTGAGCAGGATGGAGAACACGTAGAGCACCACGATGCCGCCCGCATAGACGGACAGCTGCACGGCACCCAGGTAGGTGTAGCCCAAAATGAAATAGCACACCGCCGTGCCGAAAAGCACGAGCAGCAAGGCCGTGGCCGCACGGAGAATCTTCCCCGATGTCACGGCCAGCACCGAACACACCATCATCATCAAGGCGACGATGCCGAATATGACTTGTTGAAGCGTTATCTCTTCCATATTAATCATGCGTTTACAGGATTTTCTTTCTTCGCGGCGGGCGGGGCCAGCGTACTCCCTTCGTGATTCAACACCAAGTGAAGCTTTTCCCGTTCGAACACGGCATTTTCAAACTCGTTCGTGAAACGGATGGCCCCGTGCGGGCAAGCGTTGACGCAAAGCTGGCAAAACATGCACGCGCCCAAGTCGTACTCATAACGCACAAGCACCCGTTTCTTCTTTCCCTCGGCATCCTCGCGCATCTCGGACACCACGCGGATCGTGCCGTTCGGGCAGGCCATCTGGCACAGGCCGCAGGCGATGCAATGATGGTGGTTGTCTCCGTCGTGGATCATTTCCAGCATGGCGCGGTGGCGCTCAGGAATGTAGAGCGTCGTGTGCCGGTTCTCAGGATACTGTTCCGTCACCTTCTTGCGGAAGAACACCTTGATGGAGATGCGCAGGCCGCCCACCAGGCTCTTCGTCGAACGCCAGTATCTCTTGACATATTTCGTGAAACTATTCATATCCTCCTATTTTTTTAAAACACAAGGCCATAGACTTTCAACACCACCATGAGCAGCATCAGGAGCAGCGACAGCGGCATGAGGTATTTCCATTCCAGGTTCAACACCTGGTCGATGCGCAGACGCGGGTAGGTCCAGCGGATCCACATGAGCAGGAACACCACGAAGAACGTCTTGCCCAAGAACCACACAATGCCGGGAATGTAATCCATCACGGCATTGAAACCATCCAGACCCGCCACGTGCAACGGCATCCACCCGCCCAGGAATAGCGTGGTGGCGATACCTGAAGTGATAAACAAGTTCAGGTACTCGGCCAGATAGAAGAAACCGAAGTGCATGCCGGAATACTCCGTGTGATAGCCAGCGGTCAACTCCTGTTCGGCCTCCGCCAGGTCGAACGGCCCGCGGTTGGCCTCGGCGTTGCCCGAGATGAGATAGATGACAAAGGCCACCAGCGTGAGAATGTGCCCTTTGAAAATGTTCCACCCGTCAGCCTGGCTTTCCACGATGCCGCTGATGCTCATCGTGCCGCTCAGAATCACCACCGTGAGCACCGTGATGCCCAGCGACAGCTCATAGCTGATGAGCATGGCTCCGCTACGCACGGCTCCGATGATGGTGTATTTGCTGTTGCTGCTCCACCCGGCCAACAAGATGCCCAGGATGCCGATGCTCGACGCGGCCAGCACGAAAAGAATGCCCACCTCCATGTCGATTACTTCCGCACCCTTGTGCCAAGGCAGGCAGGAGAACGAAAGCACCGAGGCCAGAATCACCAGATAGGGTGCCAGTTCATAAAGCAAATGGTCGGAGTTTTTCAGCCGGATGATTTCCTTGGTAAGAATCTTCAGCACGTCGGCCGGCACCTGCAGCAGGCCGCCTTTTCCGCCCACGCGGTTCGGCCCGATGCGGCACTGGAACGCGCCGCACACCCGCCGCTCCATGTAGATGAGCACCACGGCCAGCACGGCGTAGGCCAGCAGGATGATGACCCCCAACGCCAGCCCTTCCACGCACACGGCCCAGCCCTCGGGCATCACGCTGCAGAGTGCCTCGTGGATCCGGCGCGTCACCGGCTCAAGGCTGTAATAGTCTAAAAAAGATTGTTCCATATTCCTTCAAATGATATGTGTCTGCGTGTCGTTTATCTGTCTATGTCCGGAATCACGAAGTCCAGCGTGCCGCCGATGGCGATGAGGTCGGCAATCTTGCCGCCACGGCACACAGTGTCCATGGTATGCACCAGCGGCAAGCCCGTGGAACGGAAATGCAGCCGCCAAGGCGACTTGTCGCCCCGGCTCACCAGGAACACGCCGAACTCGCCGCGGCTCGACTCCACCGATGCCGTGAACACGCCTTCGGGTAACTTCAGCACGGGCTTTACCTTCACGCGGAACTCGCCCGCCGGGATGTTGTCGATGAGTTGGTCGATGATGTGGCACGACTCCAGAATCTCGTCCATGCGCACCATGTAGCGATCCCACGAGTCACCGTGGGTGTAAGTGATTTCCTTGAAGTCCACCCGGTCGTAGAGCGCATAGGGATGCCGCTTGCGCACGTCGTTGCTCCAACCCGTGGCACGCCCCGTGCCGCCCGTCGCGCCCAGCGAGATGGCTTCCTCGCGCGAAAGTTTTCCCACACCTTTCAGGCGGGTGCGGGCAATCACGCTGTCGGTGAAAATCTCGTGATACTCGTGGATAATCTCCCGCATGTGTTGAGTGAATGCCTTCACTTTCCGCGCGAAATCCGGATGGATGTCGGCCTGCACGCCGCCGATCACATTGTAGTTCTGGATGAGCCGCCCGCCCGTGGTCTCCTCGAAGATATCGAGAATCATCTCGCGCTCGCGGAAACCGTAGAAAAACGGCGTGAGCGCGCCCATGTCCATCACGAGGCACGAATAGAAAAGCAGGTGGGAGGCCACACGCTGTAACTCATCCATGATCGTTCGGATATACTGCGCACGCTCCGATATTTCGATGCCCGCCGCCCGCTCGATGCACAGGCACAGCGCGTGGCGGTTCTGGTGCGCGCTCAAGTAGTCGAGCCGGTCCGTGAAAGCCAGCGTCTGCGGATAGGTCAGGCTCTCGCTCAGTTTCTCGATGCCGCGGTGGATATAGCCCAGCACGGGATCGATTTTCTTCACCGTCTCGCCGTCAAGCGAGGTGCGCAGACGCAACGCGCCGTGGGTCGAGGGATGCTGCGGCCCGATGTTCACCACAAAGTCTTCCGGGTCGAACACCACGTTCTCCCGCCGTTCCAGCGTCCCGTCCGCCTTCAGCCGGAATTCCTCCGCCACGTCGGCGTTCTCCTCATTCTCCATGTTGAGCGGGTTGCTGTCCATGTCGTAATCCTTGCGCAGGGGATAACCCTTCCAGTCTTCGCGCAGGAAAAGCCTGCGCATGTCGGGATTGCCCGTGAAACAAATGCCGAAGAAGTCAAACGCCTCTCGCTCCTTGATTTCCGCCGTTTTCCACAGGCGGCACACGGAAGGCAACGTCGTCCGCCCCTCCCGCTCCACGGCATCGGCACGAAGCATGACACGGCTACCCGTGCGGCTACTTTCCAATTGGTAATAAGTACTCAGACCCCCTTCGCCCTGATCGACCCCCACAAGGTCGCGCAGGTAGTCCATCGGCTCCTCCGCATCGTCGTGCAACCGGCGGCACACATCCTCCAAACTGTCCGCCGGCACACGCACGACCGTCTCGCCCGCTGTCTCCGTTTCAGCCTGCGGGCACCATTGCTTGATTTTCTCTTCCGTCGTCATGCCTTTTCCTCCCGTTTTGTTTCGCCGTCCTCCGGCTTCTCCTTGCGGTTGCGTCCGCCCAGGAAACGTTCCATCTTGATTTTGCGCTGCAGCTGCATCATGCCGTAGAAGAAAGCCTCCGGACGCGGGGGGCAACCGGGGATATAAACGTCCACGGGAATGATCTTGTCAATGCCGTCCACCACGTGGTAACCTTTCCTGAAGGGGCCGCCGCTGATGGTACATCCGCCCACGGCAATCACGTACTTCGGCTCGGCCATCTGGTCATAGAGCCGCTTCATCAGGGGTGCCATGCGGTAGGTGATCGTGCCCAGCACCATCAGCAAATCGGCCTGGCGCGGCGAGTTGCGCGTCACTTCGAAACCAAATCGCGCCATGTCGTAGCGTGCGGCACCCAGTGCCATGAACTCTATGGCGCAGCAACTTGTGCCCAAGGCCAGCGACCACACCGAGTTGCTCCTCCCCCAATTGATGAGGTCGTCCAGCGTGCCCAACACGATGCCCGCCCCGTCGCGGTTTAGTTCCTCTGCCATGCGCAACAGGTAGTCGTTGTTCTTGAACTCCTCCGGACGCATGTCCTTCACCGTAGCCGGCTTGCAGTGTTTTGTCATTTCCATGCCAACGCTCCTTTCCGCCAAGCATAAGCCAGGCCCAAAATCAGCACCACGATGAAGAACACCACGCTCATCAGTCCCCACGTTCCCACACGGGCTACGACTGCAGCCCACGGGAAGAGGAACACCGTCTCGATGTCGAACACCAGAAACAAGATGGCATACAGGTAGTAGCCTGAATGGAACTGCCCCCACGACGTACCCCGCGTGGGAAGCCCGCACTCGTAAGGCTCGCCCTTTTGGGGATTGAACGTGCGCGGAGCCGACAGGCGGGCGATGAGCAGCGCCGCCGCCACCAACACGATGGCCGTGAGCACCACGACCGTCAACAATGTGAATTCCGTCATTTTCCGAAAAAAAGATTTTTTATGTGTTTGTTTCTAATCCGTTTGCGCTCGCTCCCGGGAAGGAACGAGGCCACACGCCGCCTTCCCAAACTCGCCAACGCGAGCCGCGGAAAACCCGCATCCCGCCGGCACCGGCGCACGTCACACCACAATCCGGCGCAAGGCAAAGACGTAGTAATCCTTATCCGCCGCCGGGGGAGGAATAAAAGAAAAAGCCTGCCCGCGGGCGGAATCTTCTGCCGATTCCGGGTCGAAAAAGCCACGCACGATGTGGCTCCAAACCTCCATGCACTTCACGCCCGGCACTTCGCACACCGTTCCTGCGGCAGACGACAGCGGAAGGACATAATCGTGTGAAAAAAAGAAATAGGGAACCTTGGCCGACACTTCCTCGACGACCTCCTGCAGGCCGGAGGCTTCCGGCTCCCCGCCATCCTGCCAAAAGACGGCATTGCCCCGTGTTTCCACCGCGGCACATACCACGAACGAAAACACGAACAACCACAATGAAAGATAAAATTTTCCGCTCATCTTTTGGCTTTTTAGGCGACGCAAAGGTACATATATTATTTCTACGGGTTTCCCCATGAATCATTAAATAATCTAAAAAAGCCCCTCCGCTTTCTTTATCTTCCGCTTGGGGAGTGAAGAACGTGCCTCCGCACAGGCCGTCTCAGGGTGCCCCGCACAGCAACTCGCACACGCGGTCCTGGAAGGCTTGTGCCGCCCGTTTGTCGGCCACGCCCTGGTTCAGGATGCAAAAGGCCAACAGGTGGCCGTCGGCCGCCGTGGCATAGCCCGCCAGCGTCGACACGCCCTCCAGCGTCCCCGTCTTGGCCCGCACGTTGCCCTGCGCCTTTCCCCCACGCATGCGGCGGCGCAGCGTGCCATCGGTGCCTGCCACGGGCAGGGCCGCATAAAGGGCGGGGAAGACCGCTTCGTCGCGGTAGGCAAGGCGCAGGATGGCCACTTCAAGTTCCGCGCTCAGGTAGTTGTAGAGCGACACTCCGCTGCCGTCCGCCACCAGGTAGCGACCGGGGTCGTGCCCCGCGCGGGCGATGAGCCGCTCTATGGCGTAGAGGGCTTCTTCGCGCGAGGCGTAGGGCTTGCCGCTCAGGGCCGCCAGTTGGTAGAACACGGCTTCGGCATAGAGGTTGTCGCTCTCCTTCAGCATGCGCGGCAACACATCGGCCAGCGTATGCCCGCACCGGGCCAGCCACACGGCACCATCCGGGCAGCGAGCCACGCCGGCCGGACGGCACCCGATGCCCCGCGCCCGGAGCGCGCCGGCCCAAGCTTCCAGGAAGCGGTCCTCCCCCTCGCAGGTCAGGGGGGTGAGCACGGGCATGTCGTCGTCCCAACACCATCCCCATCCCCAGCGCAGGGTGTCTTTCATCGACACGTCGGCCCACAGTCCGCCGGCCACGGAGTCTACGCCCATCCCCGCCACGGCATCGGCCAGCGCGCGGAGGTCGCCGGTTCCCAGGCAGGGGTCGAACCCGCCCACAGCGTAAAGCCCGCCCTGCAACACACCGTCCTTCACCTCGCCGGTGAAAAACAGCCGGGTGTCGAACCGGTGGCCCGTGCCCAGCTCCGAGAGGGCGGCCACCGCCGTCACGAGTTTCTCCGTCGAGGCCGGGCGCATGCGCTGGCGGGCATTGACGGAAAAGAGCGTCGTGTCGGCCGTCAGGTCGTACACGCACAGTCCCAGTTGCGAGGTCTCCAGCAGTTCGTCCTGCAGCAAGGCCGCAAGCCGTCCGGACAGTCCTTGGGCGGTGGCTCCGCCGGCTGCCGCCATCCAGGCCACGACGACCCACACCCACATAGCCCGCCTCATGCCCGCCGGGCCTCCTCGTCCCGGCGTTTCCTGAGATACCGGCAGAACTCTTCGGCGGGCGAAGGGGTGATCAGCTTCGTCGTGCCGTCGCGCAGGGTCAGCGCGACCATGTCCTTGTGGTGCAGGAAAGACAGCCTCCCTGCCCGCACCACTTCCGCACGGGAAATGTCCTCCAGCCGCAGCTGCCTGACTTGGGCGAAGCGGCCGCGGCAGAGCAGCAGATGGCCGTCGTCGGTGAACACGTAGGAGGTGTGGATCAGACGCTCCACCACAAACACGAGGAACACCATGGCACACAACGCGGGCAGGGGTTGCTTGATCCAAAAGAAATACACGGCCAGCACCGTGCCCGGCAGCAGGCAGAAGCACAACGTCTTGCGGTCTACCTTGGAATGGAAAGTGCGTATCATTTCTTTTTATGGGCTTTTCCCGCAAAATTAACGCATTCTTTCTTTTCCTGCAAATCGCTCCCGCCCGGCGTGGCGGGGAAAACCCTTTTGCAGAAATTCAAAAACTGTTTCTAAAAAAACGGGCAGACCGGGCCTGAAAGAAAAAAAACACCTAACTTTGCAGCAAACAAGAAACAACGGACATGGGAAACAGTACGGTATCGGTGGTGATGTGCACCTACAACGGGGAAAAGTATCTGCGCGAACAGATGGACTCCATCCTCGCACAGACTTATCCCATCTATGAAATCATCGTGAGAGACGACCGCTCGACAGACACCACCTTGGACATCCTGCAAGAATACGCTGCCCGGCACAGCCACATCAAGGTGTTCCAAAACGAAAAGAACCTGGGATTCAACGCCAACTTTTATGCTGCACTCCAACAAGCCACAGGAGATTATATCGCCATTTCGGACCAAGACGACATCTGGTTTCCTGAGAAAATAGAAAAGCAAATACAACAAATTGAAAAGGGAAACTATGTGCTTTGCTTTTCAGAAAGCATCACCACGCAGAGTTATCAGGAAACACAAGTAAAAAATTACCAAACAAGACCATACACAGCCGAATCTCTCTTTTTCTTTAATACTATATCGGGACATGCCATGTTGTTTAAAAGGACTTTTGTGCAACGAATAGGAACATGCGAAAAAATGTCATTTTTCTACGA
The DNA here is from genome assembly GCA_944321975.1 of uncultured Paraprevotella sp. Taxonomy (GTDB): domain Bacteria; phylum Bacteroidota; class Bacteroidia; order Bacteroidales; family Bacteroidaceae; genus Paraprevotella. The sequence continues at coordinate 7 of CALUNJ010000008.1, read as the reverse complement.
TTGGTGG
>CALUNJ010000007.1 GCA_944321975.1 uncultured Paraprevotella sp. | reverse complement strand
TTCTCCTAAAAAAGCATTTAAGGAGCAACAACCACCCTTTGCCTAATTCTTCAAAAGAGACAGGAACAATAGATTAGTCCAATAACGCACAAATACTAAAAAGCCTGCGTCCATTTTCAAACAGAACGCAGGCTTTTTTATAAACCATTAACCTGCTCTTCAGAAATCCCAGTGTACCGCACAATCATTTCAGTTGCGATTCCACTCTGTTTCATCTGCCGAGCTATATACAACGCTTTTTCATTTGCGCCTTCCTTCCGGCCTTCTTCACGTCCTTCCTTCCGACCTTCTTCACGCCCTTCCTCTAATCCTTTTTGGTGTCCTTTCTCCTGAGCCGTTTTCATGACGCTATACCAATCGCGGTAGTTTTTCAGGCTTTCTTCATATTCAAGACGTTCCATTTTGTCGAACTTGGCTATTTCTGCGGCCTCAAACAAATGGGCAAAGACTTTTTCCTGCAAGGTCGCCGGGCGTTCCATCAAGGCTGCCAGGTTCTTGATGGCATACAACCATTTGTCAGAAAGCGTCTCCAAATCTTTCTCCGTCTTGGTAAACTTGGGCATTTCCAAATAAATAAAGGTCAGCTTATCATAAAAAACTTGCTTTGTGGCCACATCCATCAGCTTTACTTCATGGCGATAGTCCGCATCATGTTCAAAAATCTTAAAATTCAAGATGCCAATCGTGTAAATTCCCTTCAGGCCATAGTCCCATTCTCCACGCGGAGCCTGCTCGCGGATGGCAAAAGCAGAATAATAAAGGCTGCGGTCTTTGAAAAACTGCTGCTCGCCCTTTTGCATTTCCACCAAGAAATATTCACCCTTTTCATTGGTACAATATACGTCGAACACTGCACGCCGGTCATATTCCTGTGTGCCCAAATGCTCCGTATTCAAATAAGTTATTTCCCTTATTTCCTCACGTCCCTGCAACAAAGCATTGAGGAAACTCACAAGTAGCTCCTTGTTGATTTCCGTCCCGAAGAGTTTCTTGAATGCGAAGTCTGTGTAGAAATTAACATACCGGTCTATAATACCTTCCGAACACATGGCGATGATTTTTCTGTTACGGAGGCAAAGCTACGAAAAGGGAAGGAAAAAAGCAAATCCAGCCCTGCATTTGTGCCGCACCGACAATGCCATCCTTCACGTTCCTTTCCATGCACCCTTTTGGAGACTCCAGGAAGAGAAACCATAAAAAGTGTGCAAAATACAAAAAAGGTGATTGGAAAACTTTTCCGTACGACATCTTTTCCTTAACTTTGGAACGGCATTTTATTTTAAACTCTAAACGTGGAAACTCAAAAACCATAAACTTAAAACCATGGAACAAATTCTCTTTTGGATGATTCCTGCATCCTCGTTGCTGGCCTTGCTGCTGGCATGGTACTTCTACCGTCAGATGATGGGAGCTGACGAAGGCACGCCCGTCATGCAAAAAATCGCCTTGCATGTGCGCCAAGGTGCCATGTCCTACCTGAAACAACAATATAAAGTGGTGGGCATAGTATTCATCGTACTGTGCGCGTTGTTCGCCGTCATGGCCTATGGCTTCAACCTGCAGAACGCATGGGTGCCGGTGGCATTTCTCACGGGGGGCTTCTTCTCCGGCCTGTCCGGTTTCCTGGGCATGAAGACGGCCACCTATGCCTCCGCACGCACGGCCAACGCCGCCCGCAATTCCCTCAACAAAGGGCTGCGCATCGCCTTCCGGAGCGGGGCGGTGATGGGGCTGGTCGTAGTAGGCCTCGGGCTTTTCGACATTTCGTTTTGGTATATCCTGTTAGACTGCGTGATCCCGACCGATGTGAACACACCGGCCGCCAAACTCTGCATGATCACCACCACCATGCTGACTTTCGGCATGGGAGCCAGCACGCAAGCATTGTTCGCCCGTGTGGGTGGCGGGATTTACACCAAAGCCGCCGACGTGGGGGCCGACCTCGTGGGCAAAGTTGAAGCCGGCATTCCGGAAGACGACCCACGCAACCCGGCCACCATCGCCGACAACGTGGGCGACAACGTGGGCGACGTGGCCGGCATGGGAGCCGACCTCTACGAGTCCTACTGCGGCTCCATCCTGGCCACATCCGCGCTTGGGGCTGCCGCGTTCATGGGCAGTGGCGACGTGGACATGCAGTTCAAGGCCGTCATCGCCCCCATGCTGATCGCAGCCGTAGGCATCCTGCTCTCCATTATCGGCATTTTCGCAGTCCGCACCAAAGAAGACGCCGGCATGAAAGACCTGCTCCGTTCGCTCTCTTTGGGCACAAACCTTAGTTCCGCCCTCATTGTGGGCGCCACGTTCCTTGTGCTTTGGGCCTTGGAACTGGACAATTGGCTGAACATCTCCTTCGCCGTGGTCATCGGACTGCTGGTAGGCATCATCATCGGACAATCCACTGAATACTACACCTCGCAGTCTTACCGTCCGACCAAGCGACTGGCAGAAAGTGGCAAGACGGGCCCGGCCACGGTCATCATCTCCGGCATCGGGCTCGGGATGGTGTCCACCACCATTCCGGTCATCGCCGTGGTGGCCGGCATCATCCTCTCCTATTGGCTGGCATCCGGATTCGACCTCACCAACGTAAGCATGGGACTCTACGGCATAGGCATCGCCGCCGTGGGCATGCTTTCCACGCTGGGCATCACGCTGGCCACCGACGCCTACGGCCCCATTGCCGACAATGCGGGCGGAAACGCTGAAATGAGCGGACTGGGCGAAACGGTGCGCAAACGAACGGATGCCCTGGATTCGCTGGGCAACACCACTGCCGCCACAGGAAAAGGCTTTGCCATCGGCTCGGCCGCGCTCACGGGACTTTCGCTCCTGGCATCCTATATCGAGGAAATCCGCATCGGCCTGACCCGCCTGGGCAACACCATGCTCACCATGCCCGACGGGTCCACACTGCCCATCCACGATGCATCCTTCACCGACTTCATGACTTATTACGACGTGACCCTGATGAACCCCAAAGTGCTCTCAGGCATGTTCATCGGCAGCATGATGGCGTTCCTTTTCTGCGGCCTGACCATGAATGCCGTGGGGCGGGCGGCGAGCCACATGGTGGAAGAAGTGCGGCGGCAGTTCCGCGAAATCAAAGGCATCCTGAGCGGCGAGGCCGAACCGGATTACGCCCGCTGCGTGCAGATCTCCACGAAAGGCGCACAACGCGAAATGGTGTTCCCCTCGCTACTGGCCATTGTGGCTCCCGTCCTGACCGGACTGATATTCGGCGTGCCGGGAGTCATCGGGCTGCTGGTGGGCGGCTTGTCGGCCGGTTTCGTGTTGGCCATCTTCATGGCTAATTCGGGAGGCGCATGGGACAATGCCAAAAAATATGTGGAGGAAGGCCATTTCGGCGGAAAAGGCGGCGAAGTGCACAAGGCCGCCGTCGTGGGCGACACCGTGGGCGACCCGTTTAAAGACACTTCCGGGCCAAGCCTGAACATCCTCGTCAAGCTGATGTCGATGGTGGCCATTGTCATGGCCGGGCTCACGGTGTCGTGGAGCTTGTTCTAACCACCCACGGCCTGCGCCTCTCACCTCTCCACAATCCCCCCGTCCGTTTTTTCCGCGGACGGGGGATTTTTCATGCATGGCTTTCCTTCGGAAAATGCCACAAGGGAACGCCCCCGCACAAAAGGAATCCGCCATACCCTGCCCCAAAAAACGTTCCTTTTCTTTCTCGCGCCCAAAAGGATTCCACATCCTTCATCCTCCCGCTCCCCCAAGGAAACATCCTTCCAGCAACTCCACAGTAGAACCACCAACCTTTCGCTTGAGAAAAAAATGTGAATCTCAAGAGAAAAAAATGTGAATCGCTTGAGAAAAAACCAGCCGTCTCAAAACCGCGCGCAAACTCATGATTACAAAGGTTTTAGAAAGCACGGCACATGCTACCGCAAACATAGGCCAAACGGGCATCCGCCCAAAGGACTCGTCCTCCCTCTTTCGCAGAAACCGGGGAAGCCACACGAGGAATGTCAAAATGAAATCCCGCCGTCCCACAGCAAAAAACAAAAGACACCAAAATGCCGCCACGGGCAGAAAACCGGGCGGCATTCCAGAAAGCGGATGTTTTGTCCTGCGCGTTTACACCTTGTCCGTTGGGAGTGTCTGTGCCGTCGATTGATAGCAGATAGCACGGTCCAGACAAATCGGGCGAATCACTTCGGCCTTTGGCAGGGTCTGAGGAGCAAGGCATATGCCACGGGACGGTGTCGCCGGAATCCCCGCCTAACCCTCGAAGCAGGATTCCTTTGGTCAAATGGCGGCAGGCTGGTTTTCTGACTCGTTCCCGCATCAAAAAAACGCCTTCCCGCTTACGGCCTATGCCGCAAAGCAGTGGCACGGGTTTCTTCCTTTTTGATGCGTTTCTGGAACTCACAGCAGCGGGACTGTCCGGGAGTCGCACCCGGTTCCCATTTCATCCCCCGACACCGGACGGCGAAGGAGGACACCTGCCACGAGGGCAAAGTTAACATTTTCCCACGGCTCCGGCAAACATCCGGGCCGATTTATTTTCTCAACGTCAAAATGCGAGCGTCCGGCCCGATGATTCCTGTGCGGTGGGTCACAAAAATCAGGGTTTTCCCCCTGCTGCGCCGGCCGATGTTCTGCCACAGTCTTTTTTCGGTGCCGGCATCCAACGAGGAAGTGGCCTCGTCGAGCAACAGTATGCCTCCGGGGCGCAACAAAGCACGCGCAATGGCAATGCGTTGCGCCTGTCCTTCGCTCAGCCCCGCCCCTTGTTCCCCGCACATGGTGTCCAACCCCTCCGGCAGGTTGAACACGAAACCGGCACAAGCATCCGCGAGCGCATCCCGCATCTCCTCCTCCGAGGCTTGCGGATTGCCGAGACGCAGGTTGTCGCGGATGGTTCCGCTGAAAAGCGTGTTGCCTTGCGGCACATAAGTGAAATGGGAACGCGTACCGGCGTCGCAAGGCACCTCGCAAGCACCGTCGTAGAGCGACACTTTCCCTTCCGCAGGATGGATGAGCGAAAGCATCAGCCGGATGAGCGTGGTCTTCCCCGCCCCGGTCTCACCGACAATGGCCGTGTGGCTTCCGGGCGGGAAGTCATAGCTGAAGTGCTTGAGGACAAGGCGGCCTCCGGGCGAGTATGCGTAGGTCACATCGCTGAACCTCACGCCTGGCACCGGCCCCACCGGCATGCCGCCCCCCGGCTGTTCCAAGGGAATCTCCTCCACCTGCATCAAACGTTCCCCGGCCGTAAAGGCATTGACAAAAATAGGGATGAAACGCGTCAGGTCGCGGAAAGGCCCCTGGATCTGCCCCACCAGCTGGATGAAGGCAAGCATCATGCCATAGGTAATCGTCCCCTCGTGAAGCCGGGCGGCTCCCCAAAGAAACGCCACGAGATAGCACCCCATGAAGCCCGCGCTGAGGAAAGTGGCAGAAACCGACGAAAATTTTGTGCGCGTCCTCACCTGCTGGCGCAAATGGCGCTGCACCCGGTCGAGCCTCCCGACCATGGCAGGCTGTTGCTCCAACGTCTGCACCACCATCTGATGCTGTATGGTTTCCTGCAAGATGCTTTGAATGCGGCTGTCCGTGTCGCGCACGTCCCGCGTCAGCCTGCGCATCCGCTTCATGTAGAGCTTGCTCAACACGATGAAACAAGGAATGATGGCCACGGAAAAACAAGCCAAAAGGGCATCCATGGAATAGAGAAACACAAAAGCTCCCGCGAGGCGGACCCCTACGGACACGATAGACGGCGCGGTCTCTGTCGTGGCGTTCACCACGTCCCTCACGTCGAGTTCCAACCGGTTGAGCAGGTCGCCGCTGTGGCACCCATGCCTGGCCGACCACTCGCTGTGGAGCAAACGGTCAAAATAATAAAGCTGCATGTGGTTTTGCGCCTTGACCCCCAGGATGGCCTTGACCCAACGCGAAGCGAAACCGAGGCCCAGCTGCAAAAGAAGGATGCCCGCAAGGACGGCGGCGGCCGTCGCCAACGGGGCGGAAGCCCGGTGGGTCGCAATGTCTATGGCCCACTTCGTGGCGGCAATGAAAGCGAAATCAAGCCCCACAGAAGTGCAGCCCAACAAGGTGTTGAGACACACTTGCACGCGATGGCGGCGCAAAATGCCCCATAACCACCGGAGCAGGCACAAGGTGGAATACTTCGAACGGTTGTTGAAAAAAACATTCAGCATGACTGCCCCCTTGGATCGGCGCCCCACATGAGCTTCTCACGCAGGGTGGAGTAAAACGAATGGTTCTTGCGCTGCAACACCTTTATATTATAGGGAGCCCGGCGCAAATGAAGGCGCGTGGCTTCCGTGCAGGCTTCGCTGCGCCCATCAATGGCCACAAGGAAATTGTGGTTGCGCGACTCCACGGACAACGTAATCCGCGCCCGGTCCTGCAACGTGATAGGACGCGCATTGAGACTGTGGGACGCCACAGGCGTGATGCAAAACGTGCCAGACTGGGGCACGATGATCGGCCCCCCCACGCTCAGGGCGTAGCCCGTGGACCCGGTGGGCGTATTGATGATCAGCCCGTCGGCCTGATAGGTAGCCAGGTACTCGCCGTCGACCTCCACGCGAATGGAAATCATCGAGGAATTGTCGCGCTTGAGCACGGCCACTTCGTTGAGCGCAAAAGGATAGCCCGAGAGCCTCGGCCCTTCATACTGCACCTCGATGACACTTCGCTCGTCTATTTTATAGGTATGGTTGTAAATGTCATCAATGCATGCCTCTATCTCCTCGGGCGAGACATCGGCCAAAAAGCCGAGCCGCCCCATGTTGATTCCCAAGATGGGAATGCGCTTGTCGCCCACCTGGCTGGCCGCGGCCAGGAACGTGCCGTCCCCTCCCATGCTCACGGCAATGTCCGCAAAGAAATCACGCCCGGTAATCAGCCCGTCGGGCCGGAAACTGAGGCGCAACGTGCGGACCAGATAATCGTGGAAGGCGGATTCGACATACAACTTGGCCCCACGGGCGGTGAGCAAGGAAATAAGTTGCTTCACCGAAGCCGATTTCTTGGCCTGATACACATTGCCGAAAAGGGCAAATTTGAGCTTTTCTGCCATTCTACTAAGATTAATTAAGACTTTCTATCACGTTATGCGTTCACAAATATAGCATTTTTTTACTAACTTTGTCCTATAGGTGATAGAATTAATAACAGAATATCAAGATGACAAAGCTAAGTGTGAACATCAACAAGGTGGCCACCATCCGCAACGCGCGCGGCGGCAACAACCCCGACGTGGTAAAAGTGGCATTGGACTGCGAGAAGTTCGGAGCACAAGGCATCACAGTGCATCCCCGCCCCGACGAACGGCACATCCGATACCAGGACGTGTATGACCTCAAACCGGTGCTGCGCACGGAATTCAACATTGAAGGAAACCCCATAGCCAAATTCAACGACCTGGTGCTGAAAGTGAGACCCACACAGGTCACATTAGTGCCCGACGCACCGGACCAGATCACATCGAACGCGGGATGGGACACGAAAAAAAACCTGGCCTTCCTGACCGAAATCGTAGGGGAATTTAAAGAAAAAGGCATCCGGACCTCCATCTTCGTGAATGCCGACCCCGAAATGGTAGAATATGCAGCCAAAACGGGAGCCGACCGGGTGGAACTCTACACAGAACCTTACGCATCAGCCTATGCCGCCGGAGCGGAAACAGCCATCGCCCCCTTCGCGGAAGCGGCAAAGGTCGCCAAGAGCCTGGGCATGGGCGTGAACGCCGGGCATGACCTGAGCCTGGAAAACCTGAAGTTCATGCATGAACAGATTGGCGGACTTGACGAAGTGAGCATAGGCCATGCACTGATCTGCGACGCATTGTACCTTGGACTGGAGGAAACCATCAAGCGCTATTTGGACTGCCTGCGCTAAACACGAGGAAAACAGCGGGAAAGATGAAAAACCTGAGTTTGCTGGAACGGATCGTGGCAGGACTGGAATCGTGGGGCGCGGGAAACTCTCTCGCCATCGTGCTGGGCCACGTGGCGGCATTGCTCCTGCTGGCCGGCACCGCGTTCCTGGCCGACCTGCTGTGCCGGCATGTGGTGCTGAAAGCGGTGGCCAAAGTGGTGAAACACACCAAAGCCAAATGGGACGACGTGGTGTTCGACCACAAAGTCATGGTGAGGTTGAGCCACATGGTGATGCCCGTGGTCATCTACCTGTTCATCCCGTCAGTGTTCTCCGGCTCCAGCCTGTGGGCCATGGACTTGGTGCAACGCATCTGTTTCATATTCATCGTCCTGTCGTTCCTGATGTTCATCCACGCATTTCTGAATGCGGTTTACACCATCTACAGCGACAAGGAAAACTTCCGCAACCGGCCGCTAAAGAGCATGGTGCAAACCATCCAGGTGGCAATGTGGTTCGTGGGAGGCATCGTGATCCTGAGCGAACTGATCGACAAGGATCCCGTTTCACTGTTGGCCGGACTGGGAGCCTCGGCTGCCGTGCTGATGCTCATCTTCAAGGACAGCATCATGGGATTTGTCAGCGGCATACAACTCTCAGCCAACGAAATGCTGAAAGTGGGCGACTGGATCAAGATGCCGAAATATGACGCGGACGGCATCGTGACGGAAGTGACATTGAACACGGTGAAAGTACGCAATTGGGACAACACGGTGACCACCATCCCGCCATACGCCCTCGTGAGCGACTCGTTCCAAAACTGGAACGCCATGCGGGAAAGCGGAGGACGGCGCATCAAGCGGTCGATAAACATAGACATGACCAGCGTGCGATTCTGCACGGAAGAAATGCTGGCGCGCTTCCGCAAGATCAATCTGCTGAAAGAATATCTCGACGAGAAAGAGGCTGCGCTGAAAACATACAATGCGGCCAACGGCATTGACGACAGCGTGAAGGTCAACGGCAGGCGGCTGACCAACCTGGGCGTATTCAGAGCCTATCTCACGGCCTACCTGCACAGCCTGCCCCACACCAGCCCGGACCTGCACTGCATGGTGCGCCACCTGCAACCCACGGACAAAGGCCTTCCCGTGGAACTGTATTTCTTCTCCACGGTCAAAGAATGGGTGCCCTACGAAGGCATCCAGGCAGACGTGTTCGACCATGTGCTGGCCGTGATTCCTGAATTCGGCTTGCGCGTATTCCAGTCACCTTCTGGAGCAGACGTGCAGAAAGCCCTGAAAGAAAATTTGAATCATTCATAAACCCAACAGAAGTATGGAAAAAGTGTATTTGTTTTTCGCCGAAGGCACAGAAGAAGTAGAAGCCTTGGCCGTGGTAGACATTTTACGCCGTGCCGGCATCGAAACCCGCATCGTTTCTGCTACCGGAAGCAAAATGGTGACAGGCGCACACGGCATCAAAGTAGAAACCGACATGCTGACAGAGGATGTAGATTTCTCTAAAGCGGCCATGTTAGTACTTCCCGGCGGCCTGCCCGGAGCCTACAACCTGGAAGCCAACAAGGATTTGGCCGCCGGCATCATGCGGCATTACGAAGCCGGGAAACCCCTGGCTGCCATTTGCGCGGCGCCCTTGGTGTATGGACGCATGGGGCTGCTGAAGGGACTGAAAGCCACCTGCTACCCAGGATTCGAAGACAACCTCGAAGGTGCGGAATACACGGGCGCGCTGGTGGAAGAAGACGGCCAATTCATCACCGGGAAAGGGCCTGCGGCCGCATTTGAGTTCGGACATGCCATCGTGGCACGGCTGGGCGGGACAGAAAAAGCCGATGCCGTGTTGAACGGAATGTTGTACAATGAAATATCCAAATGAGGAAGTTCGCGATCATAGTGGCTGGCGGAAAAGGACTGCGCATGGGCACGGATGTGCCCAAGCAGTTCATTCCCGTGGGCGGACGTCCTGTGCTGATGCGCACGCTGGATGTCTTTTGGGACTACGATCCTGCGATACGGCTGATATTGGTGCTGCCCACAGCCCAACAGGCATATTGGAAAGGACTCTGCCGGGAATATGAATTCAACGTGCCCCACCAAGTGGCAGACGGCGGCGTCACTCGTTTCCATTCCGTGGCCAACGGGCTGGCAGTGATATCCGAAAAAGAAGCCACAGATGCACTGATAGCGGTGCACGACGGAGTGCGTCCCTTTGTGAGCAAGGAAGTCATCGCAGGCTGCTTCGGGCATGCCGCACGCCATCGCGCCGTGGTGCCTGTCACGGAAGTGATAGAAACCCTTCGGGAGCTGTCTGACGGAGGAACCGGGAAAAGCCAAAGCGTAGACCGGGGCAAATACAGGCTGGTGCAGACTCCGCAGACCTTTCAAGGCCTTGTGCTGAAAGCAGCATATGCCCTCCCCTACCAGCCCACGTTCACCGACGACGCTTCGGTGGTGGAGGCATCCGGGGTGCCGGTCACACTCATACCCGGCAACCGGGAAAACATTAAAATCACCACCCCCTTCGACCTGACCATAGCCGAAGCCCTCTTGGCTGCACACCAATGATAGACCTCGAACACCAAGACATCCAGTTCCTGCCCGGCGTCGGGCCGCAACGCGCGAAGCTGTTAGGAGACGAATTACAAATCCACACGTTACATGATTTGCTTTATACCTTCCCATATAAACACATCGACCGCACACGGCTCTACTACATTCATGAACTGACCGCAGACATGCCCTATGTGCAGATCCGCGGACAGATCTTGAGTTTCGAAACGGAAGGAGAAGGACGCAAGCGACGGCTAATCGCCCACTTCACGGACGGGAAAGGCGTGGTAGACCTCATCTGGTTCAACGGACTCAAATATATCACCTCAACGTACAAAACGCGCACTGATTACGTGGTTTTCGGACGTCCGAGCGCATTCAACGGGCGCATCAACATCGCACATCCCGATATTGATCCGGCCGACAGCCTGCACCTGAACACCATGGGGTTGCAGCCCTACTACAATACGACGGAAAAGATGAAGCGGGCCGGGCTGAATTCCCGCTCGCTGGAACATTTCACCTCCACCCTGTTTGAGAAAATAAACTTCACCATCCCCGAAACACTCCCAGAACACTTGGTCGCTTCGCTCCGTCTGGTGTCGCTCGACGAAGCGTTGCGTCATGTTCACTATCCCCGCAATGCGGAAGAATTGAGAAAAGCGCAATTCCGGCTGAAATTCGAAGAACTTCTCTACATCCAGCTCAACATAATCAGATACACGCGCGACCGGCGCCAAAAATACCGCGGATTTGTCTTTGCACGCATCGGCACATTATTTCATGACTTTTATGAGAAGAAATTGCCGTTCGAACTGACCGAAGCACAAAAACGCGTGATTCGCGAAATCAGGAAAGACATGGGGAGCGGAAAACAAATGAACCGGCTGCTGCAAGGCGACGTGGGCAGCGGCAAGACGCTGGTCGCACTGATGAGCATGCTGATTGCATTGGACAATGGGTTTCAAGCCTGCATCATGGCTCCTACCGAAATTCTGGCCGAGCAACATTTCGCCACGTTCCGGAGCATGCTGGAAGGATTGCCCATACGGGTGGAATTGCTGACCGGCGCGGTGAAAGGCAAGCGCCGGCAAGAGGTGCTGGAAGGAGTGAAACAATGCAACGTGCATATCCTGGTCGGAACACATGCCGTATTGGAAGACACTGTTAATTTCAACTCATTGGGCATGGTAGTCATTGACGAACAGCATCGTTTCGGCGTGGCACAACGTGCCCGCCTGTGGACAAAAAGCACCAATCCCCCCCACGTGCTGGTCATGACAGCCACCCCAATCCCGCGCACCTTGGCCATGACCCTCTATGGCGACCTCGACGTGTCGGTAATCGACGAACTTCCGCCAGGCCGCAAACCCATACAAACCATCCACCAGTTCGACAACCGGCGGGAAAGCCTTTACCGGCTCATGCGCTCCCAATTGAACGAGGGGCGGCAGGCATATGTCGTTTACCCGCTTATCAAAGAAAGCGAGAAAATGGACATCAGGAATTTGGAAGAAGGCTATGAACAATTATGCCGCGCCATGCCGGAGTATCGCATCAGCCGCGTGCACGGGAAAATGAAGCCTGCCGAAAAAGAAGCAGAAATGCAAGCCTTTGCAGCCGGCGAAACCCAAATCCTGGTGGCTACGACCGTTATTGAAGTCGGCGTAAACGTACCCAACGCCTCCGTCATGGTCATCGAGAATGCCGAGCGTTTCGGCTTGGCGCAACTACACCAGCTGCGGGGGCGCGTGGGACGCGGAGCCGACCAGTCTTATTGCATTCTGGTTACGAAATACCAGCTAAGCGCCGACACACGCAAGCGCATCCAAATCATGACAGAAACCAACGACGGCTTTGAAATTGCCGAAGCCGACCTGAAACTCCGAGGACCTGGAGATTTGGAAGGCACACAACAAAGCGGCATCGCATTCAACCTACGGTTAGCCGACTTGGCGCGCGATGGACAAATATTGCAACTGGCGCGCGACACGGCCGAAAAAATATTGGATGAAGATCCATTCTGCGCAGCTGAAAGGAACAAAATCTTGTGGAAACAGTTGAGCAAACTGCGGAAAACGCTGGTAAACTGGAGCGCAATTTCTTAAAAAAAAGCCGGGGAAAAAGACATTTTTTGCGATTATCCTTGGCCTTTTGTGATAAAAAGGCTATCTTTGCGCTCGTTAGTGTTTCCGCAACACCATACATGAATGTCTAATTAAAAATCAAAATACACATGGAACAAACCTTGGTCTTGTTAAAACCCTGCACGTTGCAGCGTGCGCTGGTAGGTGAGATTATCAATCGTTTCGAAAAAAAAGGACTGAGGTTGGCCGGAATGAAAATGATGCAGTTGACGGATTCCATCTTGAACGAGCACTACGCCCATTTGTCGGGGAAGCCGTTTTTTCAGATTCTGAAAGACTCCATGATGTCGACTCCTGTAATAGCATGTTGCCTGGAAGGCATAGATGCCGTGCGCGTAGTGCGGAGCATGACGGGCTCCACAAACGGACGCAACGCCGACCCTGGCACAATCCGCGGGGATTACTGCATGAGCAACCAGCAAAACATTGTCCATGCGTCGGACTCCTTGGAAACAGCCGCCATTGAAATCAAAAGGTTCTTCAGGCCAGAGGAAATATTCGACTATGAGTCGTCAAACAGGAACTACTTGTATGCTTTGGACGAACACTAAAAAAGAGAACAATAAGCGAACTAATAAAACCATAAGAATTAAATGTTTTTCAATTTCAAAGGATTTAAGACAGGAACTGTGGCAGTTTTGGCCATGCTGAGCTTGCCCGTTGCAGGACAGGACTTGTTGGCTCGCCAAGCACCCATAGACAAAAAAATGAGAGCGATAGACTCCGTCGCCTTGCAACGTCTTATCGGCGATGAATTGCTCGAAAACCCTGCGTCGAACCTTTATCCCGATTGGAACAACGAGTACGCCCACCGCTATGATGTAGAAGTGCCGGAAGAATACAAGATAGACTTGCGGCACTTTTGCATGCCGACGCCAAGCCGCCGGATAACCTCCAACTATGGTTATCGCGCCAGCTTCCGCCGTCAACACAAAGGGCTTGACATCAAAGTCTATATCGGCGATACCATACGTTCGGCGTTCAGCGGAAAAGTGCGTATCGTGAAGTACGAACGCGGCGGTTACGGAAAATATGTGGTGATCCGTCACCCGAACGGATTGGAGACCGTCTACGGGCACCTTTCCAAACAACTCGTGGCCGAGAACCAAATTGTGAAAGCAGGAGAACCCATCGGGCTGGGAGGCAACACCGGGCGCTCTACCGGATCGCACCTGCATTTCGAAACACGTTTCCTGGGACAAGCCATCAACCCGGCCGAAATGTTCGACTTCGTGGCACAAGACGTGACCGCGGACTACTACGTGTTCCGCTCCGGGAAAAAGGCCGAAGAATCCAAATCCTCCGCACGCCCGAAACCGACCGCAAGGCCACGCACGAAAATCCATCGCGTGAAGTCGGGAGAAAACCTCTCTATCATAGCCGCGAAACACGGCACTACGGTGTCTAAACTGTGCAAGTTAAACGGAATTAGCCGGAAGACGATTCTCCGTCCAGGACAAATCATCAAATATTCATAAGCATTTCTGCTGAATAAAAAATACAGGGAGCTTGTCATTTGCGTGGCAGACTCCCTTTGTTTTATCAACGATTTGTGCTAACTTTGCATCGTATGAGAATACGTCGTCATGGTAATGGATACACAAGAACAATTTGAGCAGATAATGGCGGAATGCCGCGAGCTGTTTGCCAAAAAGCTGCACGACTACGGCGCAGCGTGGCGCATCATGCGCCCGGCATCGGTGACCGACCAGATTTTCATCAAGGCCAACCGCATCAGGACTCTGGAAGTCAAAGGCGAATCGTGGGTGGGCGAAGGCATACGCCCCGAATTCATAGGTATCGTCAATTATTCCATCGTGGGACTGATCCAGTTGGAATTAGGATATGCCGACACCGAAGACCTCACGCCCGATCAGGCTTTGGCACATTATGACCGGCATGCGAAACGCTCACTCGACCTGATGGTGAAAAAGAACCACGACTACGACGAAGCGTGGCGCGGCATGCGCATCAGCTCCTACACCGACCTCATCCTGATGAAACTCTACCGCACCAAGCAGATCGAATCGCTGGCGGGACACACGCTGGTGTCAGAAGGCGTGGATGCCAACTACATGGACATGATGAATTACGCCGTTTTCGGCCTGATAAAACTGACATTCGGTGAGTAGCGCAGGAAGAAAATGGAGATGGGCGTTGGTGAACGCCTGCCGGATCTTGCTGGCCGTGACGTTCATCTTTTCGGGCTTGGTCAAATTGGTAGACCCGCACGGCACCCAATACAAGATTGAAGACTACCTGCAAGCCTTCGGCATGGACGGGTGGGTTCCTTCCTTCATGCCCTTGTGGATTTCCGTGCTCATGTCGGTGTTCGAATTCTGCATCGGCGTATATATGTTCTTCGGCATACGCCGCCGCATGACCTCTTGGTTCTACCTGCTATTTTTAAGCGTCATGGCCCCGCTGACACTCTATCTGGCCATGGCCAACCCGGTGTCAGACTGCGGCTGTTTCGGAGACGCCGTGGAACTGACCAACTGGCAAACATTCGGAAAAAACGTCGTGCTGCTGATGATGGCGGTCATCGTTTTCCGCTATCCCCGGATGATGCCCCGCTTCGTGTCCGAACGCAACCAATGGACCATTTCCTTATACTCGATATTCTTCGGGCTTATCCTCTCCGGCTTTTGCCTCTACTATCTTCCGGTCTTCGATTTCCGCCCCTATCACATAGGAGCCAACATCCCCGAAGGCATGCAAGTGCCCGAAGGAGCGGAAGAACCGGAGTACCGCACGACCTTCATCTTGGAAAAAAACGGCACAAAAAAGGAATTCACCGTCGAAGACTATCCGGAGGACACGGCATGGCATTTCGTGGACAGCAAAACAGAGTTGGTCAAAGAGGGTTACGTGCCCCCCGTGCATGACTTCTCCGTAACGACGTGGCCCGAAGGGGAAGACGAGACCGAAAGCATCCTCACAGACAGCGGTTACACGTTCCTGCTGGTGGCAC
Source organism: uncultured Paraprevotella sp. (assembly GCA_944321975.1). Taxonomy (GTDB): domain Bacteria; phylum Bacteroidota; class Bacteroidia; order Bacteroidales; family Bacteroidaceae; genus Paraprevotella. The sequence goes on along the minus strand of CALUNJ010000007.1, from coordinate 31,554 downwards.
CCTATCTGGAACAGGCCGACGACAGCAACATCGACCGCATCAACGAAATCTATGACTACTGCCAGGAACACGGCTATTCATTTTATTGCCTTACCGCGTCGGGCGACGAAGCCATCAGGCGCTGGCAAGACTTGGAAGGAGCCGATTACCCTTTCGGCAACACCGACGGCATCACGCTGAAAACCATCGTGCGCTCCAATCCCGGACTAATCTTGCTAAAGGGGGGAACCGTGTACAACAAATGGAGCCACAACAACCTCCCGGACGAAGATGAACTCGACAAGCCGTTGGAAGAAAGCAAAACCGGGGCGCTACAGACAGACTCCCGCACCATGAAGACGCTGCGGGTCGTCCTTTGGTTCCTGGTGCCCTTGTTCCTGCTGACTTCCGCCGACCGGATTTGGATGGGCAGCAAAATGTATAAACGCATGAAACATAAAAACAGGATTAACAACCTTTTAAAAACGAAAAAACATGAGAAAGAAAATCGTAGCAGGTAACTGGAAAATGAACCTGAACCTGCAGGAAGGTGTAGCGCTGGCTACAGAGTTGAACGCAGCCTTGACGGCCGACAAGCCTAACTGCGACGTCATTATTTGCACCCCGTTCATTCATTTGGCTTCCGTGGCCAACGTATTGGATGCCAACCTCGTCGGATTGGGTGCAGAAAACTGCGCTGACAAAGAAAAAGGGGCTTACACGGGCGAAGTTTCCGCTGCCATGGTGAAATCCACTGGCGCACAGTATGTCATCCTGGGCCATTCCGAACGCCGGGCATATTATGGCGAAACGGCCGAAATCCTGAAAGAAAAAGTGAACCTGGCACTGGCCAACGGCCTGAAGGTGATTTTCTGCATCGGCGAAGTGCTGGAAGAACGTGAAGCCGACCGCCAGAACGAAGTGGTCAAAGCGCAACTCGAAGGCTCGCTGTTCGACCTGACGGCTGAGCAATTCTCCCACATCATCCTGGCTTACGAACCGGTTTGGGCCATCGGCACAGGAAAAACAGCCACAGCAGAACAAGCTGAGGAAATGCACGCCTTCATCCGCCGCACCATTGCCGAAAAATTCGGCGCGGAAGCCGGCGAGAACGTGTCGATCCTCTACGGCGGAAGCTGCAAGCCCTCCAACGCCAAGGAAATCTTTGCAAAGCCCGACGTAGACGGCGGCCTGATCGGCGGCGCAGCCTTGAAATGTGCCGATTTCAAAGGCATCATCGATGCCTGGAAAGCCTGAGCACCGAGCCGCAACCACACATACCGGCCGTCCCGGTCGCAAAGAAAGCCCCGGGACGGCTGTTGCTTCATTTGATTCATCGGAAAAAACAATCGGATTGACATGAAACAGTTATTCTTGTCGTTGTGCCTGTGTGGCGGACTGATGCCTGCCATGGCTCAAGAGAAGTTCATCGACGGGTTGACCAAACCGGTAACCGGACAAGGGACGGTACGCGTGGTGCAAGATGCCGTGATCACGCAACTGGTCAACGGGACAGCCAAAGAACCGGCAAGCACGCCTGTGCCGCAAACGGGAAACAAAAACGAAAGCCCCGCGGAACAAGCCAAGCGCCCGACACGAAAGATGAAAGCCAACGGCTACCGCATACAGGTTTATGCCGGAGGAAATTCGCGCACGGCGCGCCAGGAAGCCCAGCAAATGGCCGCCAAGGTGAAGCACTATTTCGACATGCCCACATACACGCATTTCCAAAGCCCGCGCTGGATTTGCCGCGTAGGAGACTTCAGGACCTACGAAGAAGCCAGCCAGTTCCTGCGGGAACTAAAGGCCACCGAACAATTCGACGAGGCACTGATCGTAAGGTCCGTGATACAAATACCTTATTAAAATTGATGGAGGAATTTCAGGATTATAACCAAGAGTCCCAAAAAGAACTGGAAACCCATTATGCAGCCATCTTGAAGCTGCTGGGCGAAGACATTTCCCGCGAGGGGCTGCAGAAAACGCCTTACAGGGTGGCCAAGGCCATGCGTACCCTCACACGCGGTTACGCGGAAGACCCCGGAGAAATATTGAACTCTGCCAAGTTCAAGGAAGACTATCGCCACATGGTCATCGTGAAGGACATCGACTTTTTCTCTTTGTGCGAACACCACATGTTGCCTTTCTATGGAAAAGTGCACGTGGCCTATATCCCCAATGGCTACATCACAGGACTGAGCAAGATAGCCCGGGTCGTAGACTGCTTTTCCCATCGCCTGCAGGTGCAAGAGCGCATGACGCTCCAAATCAAGGAGTGCATAGACCAGGCGCTCCACCCGCTCGGAGTGATGGTAGTGGTCGAGGCGCGCCACATGTGCATGCAAATGCGCGGAGTGGAAAAACAAAATTCCATCACGACCACAAGCGATTTCACCGGTGCCTTCAACCAGGCGAAAACGCGCGAGGAATTCCTCGACCTGATCCACCGCAATTCCTTATGAGGAAAATGCGTTTTTAAGAATTAATAGCTGCCACAAAGAGGCATCCCGCACGTTCTGGCACCGTAATTGTAGCATGTCCTATAGAATCGTGAAACGTTTTAAAAACCTACGGATATGATTTCAGACAAATTGCAAAAAGCGATCAACGAACAAATCACGGCCGAGATGTGGTCGGCCAACTTGTATCTTTCCATGGCGTTCTTCCTTCAAAAGGAAGGCTATGACGGTTGTGCCACATGGCTGAAAAAACAATCGCAAGAAGAATTGGAGCACGCCTACGACATGGCTGGTTACCTCATCAAGCGCGGCGGAGTGGCCAAGGTGGACAAGGTGGATGTCGTTCCGCAATCGTGGGACGGGGTGTTGGAAGTGTTTGAAAACGTCTATGAACACGAGTGCCAGGTGTCGAAACTGATTGAGAACCTCGTCAAGGTAGCATCCGAAGACAAAGACATGGCTTCGCAGGATTTCTTGTGGGGCTACGTGCGCGAGCAGGTGGAGGAAGAAGCCACCGCTCAGGACATCGTCGAAAAGATCCGCAAGGCCGGCAAGTCTGCCCTCATCTTCATCGACGACAAGCTGGGCCAGCGTGCCTGACGATGTGGCACTTCGCCATTGGCAAACCAAAAACAGACGTCACCTCCACCCTAACAGGTCGGGGTGACGTCTGTTTTGTAACCATCCGGGAAGTGCCGTGTTTCCACAAAAGTCACTTCAGCGCGAGCTTCACGGCCTGCGTGCGCCCGGCATCGTCAGTGAGGCGCAGTATGTAAACGCCGGGGCTGCCCGCAGAAAGGCTCACCTCACCACCCACGGCCGCGCCAACCTGCGCCCCAGTGGCTGAGAGGAGCACCGAAGAGCTGCCGGCGGGCAGTCCGCTAACGCTGACCCGAAGCCCTTCAGAGGTTATGCGCACTCCGTCGAGCGGCAGCGGCTCAACGCCCGATGGCCCGTCCACGCAGAAGTACCCCACGAACTTGAGCCACGGCATATCGGCGCAGGTCATGTCCACTTCATACCAGCCCGTCGCGGCAATGGCATACCGGCCTCCCTGCGATGCCACTTCGCTGCCGCCGTAAGCAAACCGGATGGCCACGGGGTGGCCGTCGGCTGAGAACTGCTCGCCGCTGAGGTCGAGCACGTCGCCCGTGCCGAGGTCGAATGGCGGCACATAATTGAGCACGATGGAGGCTGTGTAATCTGCATAGTAGTGCTCCAGAGCACTTTGTAGGCGGTCGGGGATCTGCGAGAAACCGAAAGAGTTGAAATTGCAGCCGAACGTAGTGAGCTGCGTCTCGGGACACAACACCAGCTTCGTGAGGCGGTTGTTGCTGCAGTCGAGCCACTCCAGCCCGGGGCAGGCGGACACGTCGAGCGTGCCGAGGGCGTTGCCGCTGAGCGACAGATAGGTCAGCGAAGGCATCGGCGCGAGGTCGATGGTGTCAAGCCCAAGCCCGCCCACAGTGAGGGACTTGAGCGAGGGCAGGCTGCCGAAGTACAGCCGGCTTACGGCCATAGAGCCGGTGGAAGAGTGCTCCCAGAGGTTTATTGCTGTCGGCTCGTCCACAAGCACAAGGGCAAAACGGCTCGTGCCTGCCGGCACGCTCAGTATCGTTTCGCTGTAAGCGTCGCCGCGGGTTATGAAGCCCTGCTCGCCGTAGACGGCATAACCTTCGTAGCAGTCGATGCTCAAGTACAGTTCGCCAGCCTCTGGGGCTGTCACGGTGAAGCCCATGTCGGCGGCATCGGGGTCAACGCTGCCCCAGCCATAAACTGCCGTGGCCGTTACGGCGGCCTCGGCGGCAAACTCGGCCACAGGCGTGCCGAAAGCCTGCGCCCCCACAACCCACTCTGCAAACGAGCGGACAAAGCCGCCTTCTGAGACCTTGGCAGGGGCTGACAGGCGCACCCGCGAGCCGGGGGCATAAAGCCCCGCGCCGGCGAGCGGCACTCCGCTGATGTCTGTCGCTGTGCGCACGGTATAGCCATACTCCGTAATCTCCTTGCAACGGCTCCACTGCGTGTCGGAGAAATAAAGCCCCCGGCTGCCTGTCGGCACACGGAGCACGGCGCGCTCGAGCACACCCTCGGCGGGAGCCAGGCCGAAAGCTGGGACTGCCTTGTCGGCCGCCACATAGATGTCGGCCAGAGCGGGACAGCCTGTCATGCTCTCGATGCGGGTCAGGTCGGCGGGCAACCGCAGCGTGGCGAGCGAGGTGAGGCCGCTCAGAGAACTGACCGAACCGAGGGCGGAGCAGCCCTGAAGGTCGAGCTCCTCCAGCTTGGCGCAGCCTTTGATGCCGTAGCCGGCAATCTCCATGAGCGTGGACGGCAGACGCAAGGCGCGCAGCGAGGAGTGGATGCAGGTGGCGTGGGTGCCGCCCACGACCACGACACGCTGCGGGGTGCGCGCGGCGGCACCGGCGGCTGTGGCGGGCAGAAGGTCAAAGCAAATGCCATAGTATCTCTCCAAGGGCGAAGCCGAGAAGTCCACCTCCTCTATCAGCGGGCAGAAACTCGGCCCGGTTGCCTCGCGCAGCGACACGGCCACCGAGGCGTCGAGCGTCTTCAGCCGCAGCATATAGCTTATGTCGAGCATTTCGAGCGATGCAGGCAACTGCATGGTCTCAACGTTCCAGCCCTGTGCAACCAGTTCCCGCAGTCCTTCCGGCAACTCTATGGCTTCCACCGGGCCGCTTATACCAGTGAGTACTTCGAGCCGAGGGGGCAACAAGAGCGTGCGCAGGCGATAGCACGAGCCGAAAGCCGACACCTCTTTCAATCCGCCGCAGGCCGAGAGGTCGGCCTCGGCCATGAGCGACGAGGCGAACGAGCCGGCCTCAAGCCGCGTGAGCGTGGATGGCATCCTGACGGCTGTGATCAGCGGCGCACCCTTGCAGTTGACATAAGTGACGCCCTCCGGCACGTCGAGCCTGCCGCCGAGGAAGGGGCAGTCGGCGATGGTGAGCGCATAGGAGCCTGAAGGCAGCGAGAGCGAGCAGAGCGCGCCGTGGCCGATGAACTCCACTTTGTAGCCTGCGAACGTGGCACCGGCAAGGTCGAGAAAGTGCAGATTGGGCAATTGAGCCAGCCACTCCATGTCGTTCTCCCCTATGATGCCGCTCACGGTGAGGCTGCGCACGTCGGCAGCCTTTATGCCCCTGTCGCCCACCGTCTGCGCCAGAGAGCCTTCGGCCGGACAGCTCACGGCAATCTCGTCGATGTCTGAGATGACGTCGATACCGTCAAACAGTCCGGCATAGTCGCCGGGGTTGGGGGCTATAACGTACGGGCAGTTCAGCGAACCTTGCTCTCCGAAGTCCACTTTGGCACCGCCCTCAATCCTGATGCCGCGCAACGTGGCACCGTGGAGCGCGCTGTCGGCCACGGAGGTTACGGTGGCCGGGATCACGAGACAGTCACACTGCATGGGTGCCACGGCCAAAAGCCGAGTCACACCGCGGTCGTAGACCGCTCCGCCAATGCTGCGCGCCGTGGCCGACGATGCCGGAACCTCAATCTCTGCGAGCCATTCCATCTTCCAGAACGCTTCGGCACTCACCGAACTGATGCTTGCGGGCAGCGTCAGCTTGGCAAGGCTCCCGCCGTAGTGCCACTTGGTGAGCGAGTTGTCGCCCACCTTGGTGAAAGCGTGAACGGGCATCTCGCCGGCCTTGTAGAACCGCGGTCTCTCTGTGCCCACGATCCAGTCGGGCGTTATCGGAGTGTAACTGCCATCGCGGCCGCTATACTCGCAGATGGTGGCCTCCGAGAGGTCAAGCTCCTGTGTGACGGCCATCGTGACGGCCTTCAGCGTCTCGAAATCGCGGGCATCGATGCTCCCAGTGACCTTGAGGCGCGGGGCTATGAGCGCATCGGGTGTCAGCTGTAGCTGCCCGGGGCCGGGACTGTCTATCGTCACCTCATCGGCAGCAAGGGCAAACAGACCTCCCGCCACAATCAAAACAGCCGCCAGCGCAAACCGGCGCGCCGCCAAACTCACGGTGGAAAAAAGGGTATGCATCATCATACGGAACGGTTTTAAAAATGTTTGAATTTTGTTTGCAATAATAAGCAAAAAAATCCACACCGCCAACCTTACCGCCTGGTTTTTCAAAACAACACAGATGCGTCACCATTCAACGGATCCGGCCTGCAACTGCGGATGGCCCGCACAGGCTCCCCCCTTTGCGCAAACCCACAGGATTGCGGCCCATCACAAGCAAGATGCCGGAAGAGCATCCACGCCAGCAGAAATGCCACTTCATGCGGTCTAATGCGATTTGGGTTTAGTGGAGAACAACCTGAAAGTTTGCGGTGATGAAGCGGAAGACGTTCCTGCTGCCCGTGAAGGGAAGAAACGCGTGGCGAATAGGACAAAATTGACCTCAAGAGACATGCGGATTTCCTTCAAGCGATTCACATTTTTTTGGCTTGAGAAAAATAGGTTAACCGCTTGAAGGAAATCCGCATGTCTCAAGACACTTTTTATTTCACAGATTACCAAACAGATAGAATTCCATTCAAAATAGGACGATACAGACAGGGAGAAGGAATGCGGCGAGGGCAAGGACACATTGCATTCCTATGCCCCTCGTAATCCCACAGCCCCCTTTTGCCGTGTCGCTCCGGAATGGCCTCCACGCCCCGCACCGTCCCCCGCTTCAAAGACCCAGTTTCAAGGCACCTCTGCTCCGCATGTCATGACATGCCCAACCCAGCGAAAGGCATTCCTCCCGATAACGTGCCCGGTCCGAAGGCCAAAGAGAGGCATCGAGCACCACGCCACGAGGACGGAACAAACGGGACAGGGAAGAAAGGCCGCCCGTGAAACCACGGCACACGTAGATATAGTCCACTTCTGCCAGCGTGGCACTCTCCACGTTCTCCCACCGGGCATCGGAAAGCAAGAGAAACGACAGCCCGCCCCGGCAGGCCACAAGACCGTCCCGGGCCGACACACGGCTGTCGGCAAAACGCCCCGCAACCACCAACGGGCGAGCATCCAGCTTACGCCTCCAGAAGGTGTCGGCAATATAAGCCATGCCGCCCGGCACACGGGTCGAATCGACAGGAAACAAATAGGAACAAGAAGAAGAATAGATCACATGAACCGCCGGACAGGCCGGATTGTTATAGAACACCACGCCCGAACTGTTGCGCCTGCGCCAGACTGCAACGACCTCCATGCACACCATCCACAACGCCACGCCCAACAGCAGCTTCAACCACACCGCCCGAGAAAACCACCGGCGGGAAAAGCACAAAGCCAGCCCGGCGTAGCACGAAACCATCAGCAGCGGAGACCAGTCTGCATCCACCGTCGCACAAGGCCAACCCGCCATCCAACGCAAGCAGCCATTCTGAAGGGACACCAAGAACTCCACCACCCCGACACAAAAAGCCGCACCGACACCCGTCCAACCCGCCAGCCACAACACCGGCATGGCGCAGACCAGGACCGCCGAAATGGGGGAAACCAGCAACGTGCCGAGGGCCGAATAAGGGGCAAACGTCCCGAAACAGCAAGCCACCAAAGGCACGGTGAACGCCGAAGCGGCCAGGGAAACCAGCAAACTTTCGGGCAGCCAGGCCCAATGACGTCCGAAAAGAGCCACTACCCCGCGACACTTCGGATAGACCACCAGAATGCCCGCCATGGCCAGAAACGACAATTGGAATCCCACGTCATACAACCACAGGGGATTCACGCACAGCATCAGGACGGCACTCACGGCCAATGCATTGAGCGAAAAGCCCGAACGCCCCAGCAAGCCACCGACCGACATGCAGGAATAAGTGACCGCCGCACGGACCAACGAGGGAGGAAGGCCGGCCAGGAAAGTGTACCCCCAGGCCAAAGCCAACACCAACAGCCCGCCGCCCCATTCCCAGGCACGGCCGCGGCAATAGCGCAGCAAAAGGAAATGCAACATCGCGACAAGATAGGTGAGATGAGTCCCCGACAAAGCCAGCACATGCATGACCCCCACCTCGGCATACACCTCTTGCAACCCGGGTTGCAACCCGGAATCCTCTCCCAGCGTCAAGGCGGCCATCAGTTCCATCGGCTCTCCCTCCAGCCCAGCGTCGCGATACAGCCGCAACAACCGGTCGCGGACTGACAACGCCCCGATGCGCAGATTGGACATAAGCCCCAGCCGCCCGTCCCATCCCTCACGCCCGCCCACTCTTTTCCAATCGCCCTCACCCACACCGGCCACTCCCGAAATCCCTTTCACGGCAAGGTAAGTGGGATAATCAAACTCTTCCGGATTCCCCCGGCTCACAGGAGAACGGACCACGCCCCGGAACACCACCTCGTCGCCCACCTGAAGGCCTGCGGCAGAACCGTCTCCATAGAACGACAACCGTATCCGCCCCGCCTCCCGGCACGGTGTGGAGCCTGCATCCAGCACCACGCCCGCCACACTCACCGCACGCGAAGTGGCTTCGGGCACTTCGGCCAGCATGACCCGCCACACACGAGGTTCCTCCGGCCAAGCCATCCGGGTGTCCTGCCAAGCCACAGACGAGCGCCAAATCCCGAAAAAGAAAAGGAAAAAGAAAAGAGCAACGCCAAAACACACGTTGCCCCACCCCCCATGGAGCCACGCACGTTCCCGCAACGAGAACCATCCGCACCCCAAACAAAAAATCCCGGAACACACCACGAGCCCCCACACGACCTGTTCCGGCTCCCAAATCACCCCGTCCAAACCCGACCACCACCGGCCAAGCCCGAAACCGGGGAGAAGCGGCAACGCCAACCTCAGGAAAGGGTGCCGCCTCCAGGATTTTATGAACGTAGCCTCCAGAAGGCTACAGGTTTTTCAACACGTGTATCTCCTCCAACGGGTCTTGCGCGTGGAACACCGCGCTGCCGGCCACCAGCACATCGGCGCCGGCCTCATACAACCTGCGCCCCGTGTCGCGATTCACGCCGCCGTCCACCTCTATCAACGCCCCTGCCCCCCGGCTGTCAATCATGCGGCGCAACCGGGCAACCTTGTCCAATGTATGTGTGATGAACTTCTGTCCGCCGAACCCCGGATTCACCGCCATCAACATCACGATGTCCAAATCCTCGACCACTTCCTCCAGGACCGACACGGGAGTGGCCGGATTCAATGTGACACCGGCTTTCATGCCGGCATCCTTGATTTGCTGCACCACGCGATGCAAGTGGGTGCAGGCCTCGACATGCACGTTCATGGAATACGCCCCCAGGTCTTTCACCTCGTTCAAGAACTTTTCCGGCCGCACAATCATCAAATGTACGTCCAAAGGTTTCTTGCACAGGCGCGCCACGTGTTTCAACACGGGGAAGCCAAAAGATATGTTCGGTACAAAGACACCGTCCATGATGTCAATATGCAGCCAGTCACATTCGCTGCGGTTAATCATGTCCAAATCCGGTTCCAAATTACCGAAATTGGCCGATAACAAAGAAGGAGCCACAAATCGCTTCATAGTACACATACATTTTACAGACACATATATGTACAAAGATAAACCAAATATCCTATATGCGCAAGCCACGCATATGAAAAAATTGACACGTCACTTCAAAATCATCCGCGCGAACTCGCCGCCCGCCGTCTCCACTTCCTTATAGTTCCGTGCAAACAGTTTCAGAAAAGCAATCGCCCTCCGCGACGGCGAAGGAATGTCGTTGTGTAAAGCTACCTCCATAAGCTGCCCCTTTTAAACTATATCAAGATAACGACGGGACAGCTCCTTTTAGTATACGAAGAACCGATTATTTTATGAAATGGCCAAATGAAGTTCCTTTTTCACCGCCATGCGCCGCAAATTCAACAAAGCGTAGCGCATGCGGCCAAGTGCCGTGTTGATGCTCACCCCCGTGACCTCGGCAATCTCCTTGAACGATAGCCCCTGGTAATAACGCATGAAAACCACTTCCTTCTGATTCTGCGGAAGATGCTCCACCAACAGCTTCACGTCCTCCAACACTTGTTCATACACCATCTTTGCTTCCACCGTGCTTTCGGCCAACTTGATGTCGTTGAACAAGTCATACTCCACCTCGTCGTTTGACACGCAATTCTCATTCCTCGTCTGGCGAAAATAGTCAATCACCAGGTTGTGGGCTATCCGCGTGAGCCAGGCCTGGAATTTGCCGTTCTCCACATACCGCCCCTGCTGGATCGTCACCACAGCCTTCATGAAGGTTTCCTGGAAAATGTCGTCGGCTACGTTCTGGTTGCGCACGACAAAGAAAATATAAGAAAATATCTTCTCCTCATATCTTTCCAACAAGACATCAAAAGCATTGTTATTGCCTTCTGCATAAAGTCTGACCAACATTTCATCGGTCAAGTTTGTCAAGCTCTCCATCCTTTTCTTTTTTTCAATTTAGAAGTAAGAGTGTTCCGATAGGCAATAAACTTTTTTAATATTTAATAAATGAATTAATCTTATGCAAATAAAAGAAGAAAATCGGAAATAGGCAAATTTATCTGCAAAAAAATAAAGATTCAAGCCCAAACATGCCAGCCAAAATGCCAGCCACAAGGAATCCGCCTGTGGCATACGGAAAGACACCGCGACGACATGCATTGGAAACAGAGGGGTGCGCAAGGGGGCAATCACACGCGCTCACGAAATAAAAAAAGAGGCGGGGTGGCAACACGCCAGCCCGCCCCTGAGTCCACGTCTTCAGGAATGCCCTGTTCAGGCTTCCCGATCGGCAATATTGTCGCCCTCCGTAGGAGCCAGAGCCTCCGCGAAATCCGTAATTCCGGCCTTCACCAACAAGTTATACCAGCCAATCAGTTTCTTGATGTCCGTAGGGTAAACACGGTCACGGTCAAAATTAGGCAGCACCTCCGCGAAATAAGTTTCCAATTCGGCCTTGGAAGCCTTCCGGTAGTCAAAAGAAGAGATTTCGCCGTTCTCTTTCTTTTTCACACTCTCCAACACTTCCCTCAAAGGCACTTCCCCGTCATCCGTATACATGGCAATGTCGGCCAGCGAAATCACTTTGTCAGCCGCAAATGCAGGCATGCGCTTTTTCGCCTCGTCCAACGTTTCCACAATCAAACTGCGATTACCCCTGGAAATCAACTTATACAAACCGGGTTTCCCGGAAATAGCCAAAATCGTTTCTAACATATTCACTTCCTATTGGTTCAAAAACAAGTGCAAAGATAGTCCTTCACCCACTCTTTTTCAAAATCTGTCTTCTAAAAAAACTTAATCTTTTGCCGCTCCACAGCCCATGATGCGGGACAGCACGCGGTCTACTTCAGTTCCCACGTCCGAAACCCCGTCGTTGTGTATGACATACTTGGCACGCGAGACACGCTCCTCGTCTTTCATCTGCGCCGACACGCGTGCCCTTACTTGTGCCTCCGACAATCCGTCGCGAGCCATCGTGCGTCGTATGCGAACGGACTCCGGCGCCACCACCAACAGGACTTCATCCACCAATTGGTCGAATCCCGACTCATAAAGGATGGCACATTCCATGGCCACCACGGGAACCGCCTGCGCAGAAGCCCAACACAGGAAATCCCGGCGCACGACAGGATGCACTATCGCATTGACCTTCCGGGCATGCGACGAATCGGCAAACAGATAGTCGGAAAGCAGCTCCTTGTTCAAAGATCCGTCCGCCCGGTAGACCTCGTCGCCCACCACCGCTTTCAACTGCCTGCGGATGGACTCAGAGTCCTTCATCAGCCGTTTGGCCGCCGCGTCGGTCGAATACACCGGAATCCCCCGGCGGGCCAGCAGACCTGCCACGAACGTCTTTCCGGACCCTATGCCGCCCGTAATGCCAATCTTCACCACGCGCATCTATTCCCCTTGGGTTTGTTCTATCAAATAATCGACTTCCGAAGGCTCGATCCGCACGTTGGACACCCCCGGCGGAACGGATTTCAAGCGAAGTTTGAGCTTCACGCTGTCGTTCTCCATCAACTCCTCATAAGTCACGGCCAGCACGAAATCATCTGCCGTGATTTCCTTGAACCGGCTCATCCCGACCCGGAAAGTCACATCCACCTTTGAAGGAAAGGTGCGCAAATCCTTGCTTCCGGGAAAGTTCAGTCCCACGACCGGCACCTCCACCGTTTTCTCGGTGTATAAGTCCACCTCGACCCCCATGCTGACTTCCGCCGGAATGAATTTCACGCCCCGGAGCCGATGCAACGAGCGAGTCACCCGCCTGTTGGAAGACAAGCCGGACGCATGTACCGGCACGACATAAGCCACGGACAAGGTGTCCAAAATAGACAAAGGCGCCAAAGCCTCCACTGAATCGGGAGTAAACTCCACGCTCTTCAAGTAATACTCAGGCGACGTCTCTATCGTGCCGGCCATCCTGACAGGCACTTTCTTGCGCGCGCCACGGTTGAAAAAATATTCCAACGTGTCGGGACGGATAGACACGACACTGGTCGAAGACAACAAGCGGGACTGGATTTTCTTCTGCACATAGGGAAGAGGTACGACCACGCCCCCTGATGTCATGCCCTTGTCGAAGTCCTTGTAGTCTACATCCACCGGCAATTGCTCCGCGCCATAAATGTAACGCACCAGCACCGTCCCCTTATCCCTCACCTTCACGGCCAGCAAGGAAGGAAGCTCAGAGGTCACCACCACGTCCGAGGGAACGTTTTCCAACTTCAACGGCACTTGAATCTCCACGTCGAACGTCTCGTTCAAGGATTGCAAAAGCCAAAACGCCGCCGAAATGAAGAAAAACAATAAAAAAATCAAGAACTCCTTGTTGCGAGGTCCCAACAAGGCGTTCTTGATATGTCCATAATATTTTCGAACGCGTTCAAGATCCATTTCAGGTTACTTTCCGGAAGCCGTGTCGGTCGGCACACTTGCGTATACGGAATTCTTGGCGATCTTGATTTTCACTCCCGAAGCGATTTCGATCATCAGCGTGTTGTCCATGTCGTTCACTTCCTTTACCTTGCCATAAATCCCGCCTGCCGTCACCACGTCGGTGCCCGGCACGATGCTGTTCCTGAACTTCTGGATTTCTTTCTGTTTCTTGTTTTGGGGACGGATCATGAAGAAATACATGATGGCAAAGATGGCCACCATCATGATGATCATCGACATCCCGCCGCCGCTCTGGGCTTGCAATAAAATAGTCAATAAATTCATTGTTCTACTGTTTTTTAAATAGATATTTTAGAAATCTTCTTCTCCGCAATGAGCCTTTTGGCTATCACATCCAGCAAACCGTTCACGTATGCGCCGCTACGTGGCGTACTGTAAATCTTGGCAATATCCACATATTCGTTCAACGACACGCTCAGGGGGATGTTGGGGAACGTGACAATCTCCGCCAACGCTATCTGCATGATCACCAAGTCCATCAGGGCAATCCGGTTAAATTCCCAATTTTTGGTGTTCTCACTGATCAGTTTCCGGTAGTAGTCCGCGTTGAGCAAGGTGTTGCGGAACAGCCTATGGGCGAAGTCCCTGTCTTCTTCATCCTTGAACTCGGGCAACAATTCCTGGTCGGCACCCTTTTCCTCCTCAAAACGCTTGATGGTCTTCAGCACGAAAGTGTCCACGATGAACTTGTCATCGTTCCAATACAAGCTCATGTCCTCCAACAGCGAGTCCAAATCCTCGTTATTGCAGATCAGGTTCTTGTATATCTTGCGCCACAGTTCACGGTCTTCCGCATACGAAGACTCCGCAGAAGCCATGTACTCCTGATAGTAATCCGTCTCTATGACTTTCTTATACAATGAACGGACAAAGTCTTCTTCGTTGGCCCAGTTTTTCTTTTGCGACTCGCGGAATTCCAACAATTGCTTGTTGACCTCCAGCTGCCGGATAAAACGGTTGTCGACAAACTTCGTGCTGGGCTTCTCTCCTACGTGTATGCGGTTATACCGGTTCTGCGCCGTTTCCACTGCCCGCTCGGCAATCCGGTTCACCTCCACCATCAACATCAACAAATAATGGTACAAATCGTAGGCTTTCCCCAAGCTGAAGAACAGCTCTTTCTCGGCCGTATCTATGTTTTTACCGCCATTTTGGTAATAAGCATAAGTGATTTGCACAACTTTCAAACGTATGACTTCCCTGTTTATCATATCAAAATATACAATCGCGGTGCAAAAATACAGATTTTGCAGGGATAAATCCTATCTTTTTCTGTTTTTTTTTGGAAGTTTTGAAAAATATCTGCAATTTTGAAGCCTGATATTTTATATGGACGCAAAAATGGAAGATTTAAAGAAAAGCATGGAAGGCGACAAAGAGAAGGACATTGTGTTTTCAAAATCCATCAAAGCGGGCAAACGTATTTATTATGTGGACGTAAAGAGAAACCGGAAAGACGAGTTGTTCATTGCCGTGACTGAAAGCAAGAAGGTCGTGAGCGGCGATGCCGACTCTCCGGCCGTCACATATGAAAAACATAAGATATTCCTCTACCAAGAGGACTTCGACCATTTCCTCGAAGGATTGGAAGAAGCTGTCCGTTTTATCCGTTCAACACAACCGGGCATGGGGCAAAGCACCCAGGCCACCACGGCGCAACCCGAAGAAGGCAAAGGCTCGCAAGACTTCGACTTCGACATCGACCTGCACGTAGACGAACTCAACCTTCCCAAAGACTGACCCTCCTGCAGGAGCCCCCATAGGGGCAAGCTGGACTTGGCTTGGAAATCACAGGCGGAAAGAAATGCCTTTCTGCAAGGTGAGGGTGTGCCCCTGCTTCCGACTTTCCTGCACCCCAAGGCCAAATAAAGCAAGAGAAGGGACAGCCTCATGCGGAAGGCGGCATATCCATCCTATTTCTCCCCCTGCCTTGCCGTCCCGGCCTCAACGTAACGGCGGATCACCTCCACAAAATCTTTCCCATACCTTTCCTTCTTAAACTCGCCGATGCCGCTCACCTCGCCAAAGGCTTCCACCGTCATGGGGCAAGCCTCGCACAGATTCTGCAACACTTTGTCGGACATCACGATATAGGGAGGGAAACCTTGCGCGTCAGCCAACCGCTTGCGCAAAAGGCGCAAAGCCTCGAAAAGTTCCTTCCGGCGAGGCGGCATTTCCCCTTCAGGCACTGCGCTCCCCGGCCCCACAGGCACTGCGGCGGAACGCAACGGCCTCAGCCTGCGCCCCGCCGGGCGTGGTTCCTCCTTGCGCACCACGGCCAGTTCCACCCTTCGTCCGTCGTAGAGCACCTGACGCCCGGCATCGGTCAGTTTCAAATGGTTTCCTTCGTCATAGGCAATCTCGAAAAGCCCGTTCTGGAGCATCTGCATCAGATAGTCGCGCCAGTCCCTTGCCGGCACATCGCGTCCCACCCCGAAGGTCTTCAAGTCCCCGTAATGACACTTCACCACTTCCGCGCTGAAATTTCCCCGAAGGATGTCTGTCACAGTCCCCGCACCTGCCTGCTGGCGGGTGCGCACAATGGCACTCAAGGCTTTCTGTGCCAGCACCGTGCCGTCAAACCGTTTCGGCGGATTCTTGCACACATCACAGTTTCCGCAATCCGTATCAGCCGGTTCGCCAAAATAATTCAACAAAATACGGCGGCGGCACACATCGGACTCGGCGTACTCCTGCATCCGCCTCAGTTTCTCCGTGTTGATCTCGCGTTGCCCGCTTTCCTGAGCGAACTTGGACAGCTGCACCAAATCGGCCATGGAATAAAACAACACGGTTTCAGCCGGCAAGCCGTCGCGCCCCGCACGGCCGATTTCCTGGTAAAAGCCCTCAATGCTCTTCGGCAAATTGTAGTGGATGACAAAACGCACATCGGACTTGTCAATCCCCATTCCGAAAGCCACCGTGGCACACACCACCTGTATGCGGTCGTGGATGAAATCGTCCTGCACCCTTTCGCGTTCTTCCGCCGGAAGACCCGCATGATAGGCCGCGGCCACGATGCCATGCCCCATGAGCATGTCGGCCACGCTCTCCGTGTTTTTCTTGCTCATACAATATATAATCCCGCAATCGTCCCGGTGGCGGGCTATGATGGAAAGGATGGCCCGGTCCTTCTCCTTTTTCTGATAGCCCCGCCTCACGTCCAGGCTCAAATTCGGACGGTCGAAAGACGACACGAACACGGCCGGGTCGGACAGCTTCAACTGCTTCCGGATGTCCTCCCGCGTCAACCGGTCGGCCGTGGCGGTCAGGGCGATGACCGGCACCCCGGGAAACGTCTGGCGCAACGCGCCGAGCTGGGCGTATTCCGGACGGAAGTCATGCCCCCACTGGGAAATGCAGTGCGCCTCGTCCACGGCAAACAGCGACACCTTCATGTCCCTCATCAGATAAGGAAGCTCCGCCACCAGGCGTTCCGGCGAAACGTAAAGCAACTTCAACTCCCCGCGCACGCAAGCCGCCCGTATGCGCAGGTTCTCCGCTTCGTCGTTCATGCTGTTCAGGGCGGCTGCCGGGATGCCGTTGGCCGCCATGCCTTCCACCTGGTCTTTCATTAAAGAAATCAGAGGAGACACCACGACCGCCGTCCCCTCGCGCATCAAGGCCGGCACCTGGTAGCACAGGCTCTTCCCGCCGCCCGTCGGCATCAGCACCAGCACGTCTTTCCCGGCCAACACGGCACGGATGATTTCAGCCTGCAACGGACGGAAAGAAGAGAAGCCAAAGTACCTCTTTAAGATATTCTGCATAAATATTCCTATTGTTCTCGCTTAAAATCCCACAAAGATACACCTTTTTTGCATCTTTTAATTGAATAGGCTTGTATAAGAAATAAAAAAACACGATTTTTGCACACAATAAGGAAATCGAAAAGAGTAATCAATCCATCAACAGGGGCAGAAAGAGGAAAGATTATTTTCTTGACGAAAACAATCAAGCTGTATGGGAAAGTATAATTTAACAGAAAGAAAAGAAAAAAATGCTGCCTACCGTTCCTTAGTAAGAGCCGAGCTGGTAGACGAATTGTATGAAAAAATCCTAAAAGTGTTCGTGGTCGACAAGAAATACCGCGATCCGAGTTATTCCGCGAAAAAACTGGCCGAGGAGTTGAACACCAACACGCGCTACATCAGTGCCGTGGTCAACATCCGGTTCCATCAGAACTATTCCAGCCTGGTCAACGAGTACCGCATCAAAGATGCCCAATACCTGCTGACCGACAAACGGTATTTGGACAAGACTATGGAGGAAATTTCAGCCATGGTCGGATTTGCCAACCGCCAATCCTTCTATGCCGCATTTTATAAGATATTAGGAACCACCCCACGCGGCTACCGCATGGAACATCTCGCCAAAGAGAAAGAAACCATGAAAGGATAAACAGGAAAGAGAACTTTATTTTGTTTGATACACAAAGGGGATACATCCAAGCGATATATCCCTTTTTTGTTTAACTCCATTCAGAAACCAAGTCATGCAAACAGAAGAGAAATTTGCTTATCAAGACGAACAGTTCGCGGACATTCAAATGCTCCGCTACCGGGTGGACGGCTTCGAATGCCTCACCCCGGCCCGCAAGGCGCTGGTCTACTACCTCTCCGAAGCGGCGCTCTCCGGCAGGGACATCTTGTGGGACCAGAACGGGAAATACAACCTGAGCATACGCCGGACACTGGAAACCATCTATACGGATTATCCCGGAGACCGGGATACCGACGACTTCAAGGCTTTCGTGGTCTACCAGAAACGGGTGTGGTTTTCCAACGGAATACACCACCACTACGGATGCGGAAAGTTCAAGCCCGGATTCAGCGAGGCCTTCTTCCGCCAGGCACTGGAACAAGTGCCGCCCGAAAAGCTCCCGTTGGCCGAAGGGCAGACGGCGCGGGAACTGTGCGAAATGCTGGCGCCGGTGATTTTCGACCCCTCGGTCATGCCCAAAAGGGTCAACCAGGCCGACGGGGAAGACCTCATCCGGACTTCCGCCTGCCACTATTACGGGGAAGGCCTGACACAGGCCGAAGCCGAAGCGTTCTATGCCTGCCAGAAAGCACAAGGCGACCCACGGCGGCCGGTCATGTACGGCATGAACAGCCTCCTCGTGAAGAACCAAGACGGACGCCTGGAAGAAAAGACCTGGAAAGCCGACGGCATGTATGGACCGGCCATCCGGCGCATCGTCTATTGGCTGGAAAAGGCCGCGGCCGTGGCAGAAACCCCGCAGCAGGCGGCCGTCCTCAGGAAGCTCATCGAGTTTTACCACACGGGGGACCTGCACACCTTCGACGAATACACCATCCTTTGGGTGCAGGAAACGGGAAGCATCGTCGACTTCACCAACGGATTCACGGAGACCTACGGCGACCCGCTCGGACTGAAGGCCAGCTGGGAAGGCTACGCCAACTTCAAGGACGCGGAGGCCACGGCGCGCACGGAAAAGCTAAGCGCCAACGCACAGTGGTTCGAAGACCACTCGCCCGTGGACGGACGCTTCAAGAAAACCGTCTGCAAGGGAGTGTCGGCCAAGGTCATCAAGGCTGCCATCCTCGGCGGAGACCTCTACCCCGCCTCGGCCATCGGCATCAACCTGCCCAACTCCAACTGGGTGAGGGCGGAATACGGCAGCAAGAGCGTCACCATAGGGAACCTGACCGACGCCTACAACAAAGCCGCACGCGGCAACGGGTTCCAAAAAGAATTTGTCGTGGACGAGGCCACCCAGGAACTGCTCGACCGCTACCAGGACGAATGCGACGACCTTCACACCGACCTCCACGAATGCCTGGGGCACGGAAGCGGCCGGCTCCTGCCCGGCGTGGACCCCGACGCGCTGAAGGCCTACGGAGCCACCATAGAGGAAGCGCGCGCCGACCTCTTCGGGCTATACTACCTGCCCGACCCCAAACTGACGGAGCTGGGGCTGACCCCCGACGGGGAAGCCTATAAGGCGGAATACTACGGCTACATGATGAACGGGTTGCTCACCCAGCTGGTGCGCATCGAGCCGGGCAAAGACATCGAGGAAGCCCACATGCGCAACCGTGCGCTCATTGCCCGCTGGGCATTCGAACAAGGGAAGGCCGACCGCGTGGCGGAAATGACCGTCCACGACGGGAAGACCTACGTGCGCATCAACGACTACGGAAAGCTGCGCGGGCTTTTCGGGCAGTTGCTGCGCGAAATACAGCGCATCAAGAGCGAAGGAGACTATGAGGCCGCGCGCAATCTCGTGGAACGCTACGCCATCAAAATCGACCCCGCCCTCCACAGCGAAGTACTGGCCCGTTACCGTGCCCTGCACCTGTCGCCCTACAAAGGATTTATCAACCCGGTTTACACGCCCGTCTACGACGCACAAGGCCGCATTGAGGACGTCGAAGTCTCCTACGGCGAAGCCTACGACGCACAGATGCTGCGCTACAGCCGGGATTATGCCACACTACCTTACCAGAACGAATGATGGACACTCAAGAAACGCTCAGAAAAATCAAAACCGACCTGCGCCTGTCCATGAACGGCGTGGCCTCGGCCTACATGCGGGAAAACGGCATGAAATACAAACTCAACTTCGGCGTCGAGATTCCCCGGCTCAGGGAAATCGCCCAAACCTATCCCGCAGACCACAGCCTGGCCCAAGCCCTGTGGAAGGAAGACATCCGCGAATGCAAACTGCTGGCCGCCATGCTCCAGCCCCTGGACTCGTTCTATCCGGAAATCGCCGACATCTGGGTGGAACAGATGCCCACGGTGGAAGTCGCGCAACACACCGTGCTCAACCTGTTCTGCCGGCTCCCGTATGCCTCGGAGAAAGCCTACGAATGGATCGCCCGCGAGGAAGACATGTTCCAAGTCTGCGGCTACCTGGTGCTGGCACGCCTGTTCATGCAAGGCATGCAACCCAACCCGCGGTCGGCCGACGAATTTCTCGACCAGGCACGCACCGCGCTCCACGGCCCGGCAACTGTCCGCCGGGCAGCCGTGGCCGCCATACAGAAATACCAAACACTGGACGAAACGGCCGGCCAGGAAGGAGAAACCGTCCTGCGGGAAGAGTTGGGACTGTAGAAATGCCCTGTGGATGCCCCAAGCCTTGGCGATGCCGAAAGCGGAGGCGTCCCCACTGCCTCGCGAGGAGGAAAGAGGAAGCAGCGGCCAGGACAAAACCGGCCTCAAGAGGAAGGCAAATTCCCCTCAAGCGATTCACATTTTTTTCTCAAGCGAAAAAAATGTGAATCGCTTGAGAAAAACCCAGGCTTCCCGGAAGGTCTTTCATTTTATTGGTTATCAACAGAATAAAGACCACTTCAAAAATAGGACAATATGGACTTGCGGGGAAGTGGAAAACATATCCCCACGACCATCCGGCCGCATCGAAGAAAAGCAGCCATAACCTTTGCCTGCAGCCCGCACGACAAAGACACCCGCGCCTTCCGGGAACCTGCCGGGAAGCACGGATGTCCCATCGTTGATAGCCACGCCCCCTTTACGCTACCACATACTTCTTGCCGCCCACGACGCAAAGCCCTTCGGGCAACCCTTTCCGGCCAAGCGCACCGCAAAAATCCTCCTTTGCGCACCACAAAAACAAAAAAACAAGCGGGGCGGCACCCTACTTACACAAAAAAAGATTAACTTTGTGCGGTTTGGAAAAACAAATTTGAGATTGAAATATGGAAAAAGGAAAAGTTGACGCCCTTTTGGGAATCGTCTTTGGCGACGAAGGCAAAGGGAAAGTGGTAGATGTATTTACCCCGAAATATGACGTGGTGGCTCGCTTTGCCGGCGGCCCGAACGCCGGACACACCATCATCTTCGACGGCAAAAAGTTCGTGTTGCGCTCCATCCCGTCGGGCATTTTCGCCCCCGGAAAGGTGAACATCATCGGAAACGGATGCGTGCTGGCCCCGGACTTGTTCATGGCCGAGGTCAAGGAACTGGAAGCCGCAGGCTATGACCTGAAAGGGCGGTTGCACATCAGCAAAAGGGCACACCTGATCCTGCCGACCCACCGGGTGCTGGACCGCGCCTACGAGGCCGCAAAAGGCAAGGCCAAAGTGGGCACCACGGGCAAGGGCATCGGCCCCACTTACAGCGACAAGGCGGCCCGCACCGGACTCCGCGTGGGCGACATCCTCGACTCGTTTGAAACAAAATATGCCGCCCTCAAAGCCCGCCACGAACAGATCCTGAGAGACCTGCACTACACGGACTACGACATCGCCGAAGAAGAAAAAGCATGGCTCGAAGGCGTGGAATACATGCGCGGCTTCCAACTGACTGACACGGAAATCGAAATCAACCGTTACCTGAAGGAGGGCAAACACATCCTGGCCGAAGGCGCACAAGGCACCATGCTGGACATCGACCACGGCACCTACCCCTTCGTCAGCTCCTCGAGCACGACGAGCGGCGGCGTATGCACCGGACTGGGAGTCGGGCCGGGATGCGTCGGAGAGGTGTTCGGCATCTTCAAGGCTTACAGCACCCGCGTGGGATCCGGCCCGTTCCCGGTGGAACTGTTCGACGAGACCGGCGACAAGATCCGCGAAATCGGGCATGAATACGGCGCGGTGACAGGACGCAACCGCCGTTGCGGATGGGTGGACCTCGTGGCACTGAAATATGCCATCATGATCAATGGCGTGACGCAGCTCATCATGATGAAAAGCGACGTGCTCGACGGCTTCGACACGGTCAAGGCATGCATTGCCTACAAAAAGGACGGCGTGCTGACGGCAGACATGCCTTTTGACACCGAAGGCTGCGAACCTGTGTACAAGGAACTTCCGGGATGGAAAGAAGACTTGTCGCACATGACCGACGAAGCGCAATTCCCGCAAGCGTTCAAAGACTACATCAGCTTCCTCGAAAAAGAGCTGGACACTCCCATCACGATTCTTTCCGTGGGGCCGGACCGTGCGCAAACCATCATCAGGAACAAATAAAGAGTCCCCGCAAGGGAGAATCCACAAACGCGCGACCCTTTCCGTGGCAGGCTTCCGCCTTCCGGAAAGGGTCGCGCGCGTCAACGGGAACCGCCCTCACGACGGCTGCGGACTCGCCCCGCGGCCGGGAGGAAACGCTAATTCGCCATCTCCGAGATGAACTTGATGCGCACCAGGCGCACCTCCTCCTCCGTGTAGTCTCCGCCCAGTTCCTCCAAGGCTTCGGCCAGGTCGTCGGTCTCCGAGGTGCGGAAATACTCATAGATATCCTCCACGTGGTCCTCGTCCATCGCCTCGTCCAGGAAATAGTCTATGTTCAGCTTCGTGCCCGAATAGACTATCGCCTCGATCTCGTCCAGCAGCTCGCTGAAGTCAATTCCTTTGGAAGAAGCAATGTCGTCAAGCGCCACCTTGCGGTCGATGCTTTGTATGATGCTCACTTTCAGCTTCGACTTGTTGGGCACCGTGCGCACCCTCAAATCTTCCGGCCGTTCTATCTCGTTTTCTTCACAATGCTGACGTATCATATCGCAAAATTCCTTTCCGTAGCGTTTCGCTTTCCCGGCCCCAACCCCCGGAATGTTCTGTAGTTCTTCAATACTGATGGGATAAACCGTGGCCATTGCTTCCAACGAAGGGTCTTGGAAAATGACATAAGGAGGCACGTCCAGCTTTTGGGACATCTTTTTGCGCAGATCCTTGAGCGCGGCAAAAAGCGCCGGATCGATAGCCCCCACGCCGTTTCCCGGACCGGGTGCCGGTTCTTCCTCTTCGTCGAATTCATTGTCCTCCGACATCATGAAAGATTCCGGGTTCTTCCTGAACTTGCGCCCCTTCCCCGTCAGTTTCAGGATGCCGTAGTTCTCTATTTCCTTTTCCAGGAACCCCGCAATCAGCGCCTGCCGGATGACCGCATTCCAGAACCGCGCCTCGCGCTCGATGCCGCATCCGAAACAGTCCAGCGTGTTGTGCTTATGCGCCACCACCTCGTCGGTCTCCCGTCCGGTCAGCACGTCGATCACGTAGTCGGCCTTGAAACGTTCCTTGACCGCCTGCACCACCTCCAGCAACAGGCCCAGCTCGTTCCGGGCTTCGACCTTGGCCTTCGGATGGAGGCAATTGTCGCAGTTCCCGCAATTGTCCGCCGGATAATCCTCCCCGAAATAATGCAGCAACACCTTGCGCCGGCACACGGAAGTCTCGGCATAGGCCGCAGTCTCGGACAGGAGCTGCCGCCCGATGTCTTGTTCCGCCACGGGCTTCCCTTCCATGAATTTCTCCAGTTTCTGCAGGTCTTTATAGGTGTAGAAGGTGATGCAAAGCCCTTCTCCGCCGTCGCGGCCGGCCCGCCCCGTTTCCTGATAATATCCTTCCAGGCTTTTCGGGATGTCATAGTGTATCACGAAACGCACGTCCGGCTTGTCGATTCCCATGCCGAAAGCGATCGTTGCCACGATGACATCGATGCGCTCCATGATGAAATCGTCCTGCGTCTGGGAACGTGTCTGGGAATCCATGCCGGCATGGTAAGCCCGCGCGTTAATATTGTTGGCCCGCAGGATCTCGGCCAGTTCTTCCACCTTTTTACGGCTCAGGCAATAGATGATGCCGCTCTTGCCCGGATGCTGGCGGATGAACTTGATGATGTCGCGGTCCACGTTGTGCGTCTTGTTGCGCACCTCGTAGTACAAGTTGGGCCGGTTGAAAGAACTCTTGAATTCGCTCACGTCCGTCATGCCCAGGTTTTTCTTGATGTCCCCGCGCACCTTGTCGGTGGCCGTCGCCGTCAAGGCAATCACCGGAGCCTGCCCGATCTCGTTGATGATCGGCCGTATCCGCCGGTACTCCGGCCGGAAGTCATGCCCCCATTCCGAAATGCAGTGGGCCTCGTCCACGGCATAGAACGATATCTTCACCTGGCGGAGGAAGTCCACATGCTCTTCTTTCGTCAACGATTCGGGAGCCACATAGAGCAGTTTGGTCTTTCCCCCGAGAATGTCTTTCTTGACCGTTTCCACGGCTCCTTTCGTCAACGAGGAATTGATAAAATGCGCAACACCGTCGTCGCCACATATCGCCCTGATGGCATCCACCTGGTTTTTCATCAGGGCGATCAGGGGAGAAATGACGATGGCCGTCCCCTCCATCAGGAGGGCCGGCAACTGATAGCACAATGATTTGCCTCCTCCCGTAGGCATCAGCACGAACGTGTCCTTGCCCGCCAGGACGTTGCGGATGATGGCCTCCTGCTCACCCTTGAAGGTGTCAAAGCCAAAATACCGCTTCAGAGGTTCCGTCAGATTCAGTGTTGCATCCATATAAAAAATAGTTTCCCGATAAAATCAAATCTAAGTTTAACTCTATTGTTCCTAACAAAGTTATAAACAAATGACTCATATTTGCAAATTATCAGGAAACTATTTTCCGGTTTTCAGGATTTCTTAACGTATCACGTCTTCCCGGGACGCGCCGGTCAGCTCGCTTTCAATTCCGAGAAATTGGCCTTATCAAGTTGCTTCTTGGCATAGTCGAGCGTCACCTTGAAGGTCTTTACCTTTTTCGACGGCACTTCGAACATGGCATCCATCATGATGGTTTCCATGATGGAGCGCAATCCGCGCGCTCCCAGCTTATATTCCACGGCCTTGTCCACGATGTATTCCAGCGTGTCTTCGTCAAACGACAGTTTGATGCCGTCCATCTCGAACAGCTTGACCTGCTGTTTCACGATGGAGTTCTTCGGCTCGGTCAGGATCCTGCGCAAGGCGTCGCGGTCCAACGGGTTCAGGTAGGTCAGCACCGGCAGGCGGCCAATGATTTCGGGAATCAGCCCGAAAGACTTCAAGTCCTGCGGCAGGATGTATTTCATCAGGTTCCCCTTGTCGATATGCTGGCGGTTCTGCACCGAATTATAGCCCACCACATGCGTGTTCAGCCGCTGGGCGATCTTCTTCTCAATGCCGTCAAAAGCTCCTCCGCAGATGAACAGGATGTTGCGGGTGTCCACATGGATATAGTCTTGGTCCGGATGTTTCCGTCCGCCCTTGGGCGGAACGTTCACCATCGACCCCTCAAGCAGTTTCAGCAAGCCCTGCTGCACGCCCTCCCCGCTCACGTCGCGGGTGATGGAAGGGTTGTCGCTCTTGCGGGCGATTTTGTCGATCTCGTCGATGAACACGATGCCGCGCTGGGCCGCCTCCACGTTGTAGTCCGCCACCTGCAACAACCGCGAGAGGATGCTCTCCACGTCCTCGCCCACATAGCCGGCCTCGGTGAACACCGTGGCGTCCACAATGGTGAAAGGCACGTGCAGCAGCTTGGCGATCGTGCGCGCCAGCAATGTCTTCCCCGTCCCGGTGCTCCCGACCATGATGATGTTCGACTTTTCGATTTCCACGCCGTCGTCCGTGGCTTGCTGTGCCAACCGCTTGTAATGGTTGTAGACCGACACGGCGAGATAGCGCTTCGCGTCGTCCTGCCCGATCACATATTGGTCAAGATATGCCTTTATTTCCTTAGGTTTGGGCAGCTCGGACAACTTAAAGCCCAGTCCTTCGTCCTTGTGTTCCGTATGGAGTGCCTCTTTCACGATCTCACAAGCCTGCTGCGCACAATCGCTGCAAATGAACCCGCTCAGCCCCGTGATCAGCAGGGGCACATCACGTTCCGAGCGCCCGCAAAAAGAACATACTTTCTTCATATTCATTGCTTACGCATTAAGATTTCGTCAATCATCCCGTAGTCCTTCGCCTCCTGGGCCGTCATCCAGTAGTCGCGGTCGGAGTCGGCCCACACCTTGTCGAAAGGCGTGTGCGAATGGTCCGCGATGATGGTGTAAAGCTCGGTCTTCAGCTTTTGGATCTCCCGCGCGGTGATCTCGATGTCCGAAGCCTGTCCCTGCGCCCCGCCCATCGGCTGGTGGATCATCACCCGGCTATGCGTCAGTGCCGAACGTTTTCCTTCGCGCCCGGCCACCAGCAACACGGCCGCCATCGAGGCTGCCATGCCCGTGCAGATCGTGGCCACCGGGCTGCCGATGAACTGCATCGTATCGTATATGCCCAGCCCGGCATAGACAGATCCGCCGGGAGAGTTGATGTAAATGGAGATGTCCTTGCCCGAATCCACGGAGTCGAGATAGAGCAGCTGCGCCTGCAGCGTGTTGGCCGTGTAGTCGTCGATCTGCGTGCCGAGAAAGATGATGCGGTCCATCATCAGGCGCGAGAACACGTCCATCTGCGTGACATTCAGCTGCCGTTCCTCCAGGATGTAGGGGTTGAGATACTGGTTTTGCATGCTCACCACATCGTCGAGCGCCTGTCCGCTCATGCCTAAATGCTTGACGGCATATTTCCTAAAATCGTTCATATCTTCAATCTATAAGTTTAAGCGGAAAGAAAAGAAACTCCTGAACGTTCATTTTCCGCCAATTGTCAGACAAATGTACGAAAAATGCGTTCGGGAGTTCCCTTCCTTTTGATTATTTCACAATTTTAATCCTAACCTGCTATCAGGCAAACAGTTTGTTAAAATCTTCCACGCTGATTTCCTTGTGGTTCAGCGTGACGACATCCTTCAGTGCCACGGCGAGTTTGTTCTCCACGCTGCGGTTCAGCAAGGATTCCGCCTGATCCTGCTTCTTCAGCATGTCGTTGGCATAATTGCTCAGCACCTCGTCGGGCACGTTAATCATGCCATACTGCGCGAACTGGATCTTCGTGATGTTCTTGGCCGTGTTCATCAGGTCTTCCCTTTCCACCTTGATGCCGTAGGCCTTCACCAGCTGTTCCTTGATCAGGTGCCAGGTCAGTTCCTCCAGGCTCTTCTCGTAGTTGTCGTCCACCCACTTCTCGTCCTTGCCCGGATTGCTGACGCGCATGAATCGTTTCAGGAAGGCTTCGGGATAGTCCAGCTTGCCTACTTTGCCCGTCAGGTAAGTGCGCAAGTCGAGGATGAACTTGTAATCGCTGTCGGCCTGGAACTGCTCAGCCAGGATGTCCTTGATTTTCCCGCGGAACTCCTCTTCGGTCTTCAGCCCGCCATTGGGGAATACCTGCTCAAACAGTTCCGGTGTCAGCGCGGCTTCCTTGAAGCGCGTGATTTCCTGCACCTGGTAGCTGAAGTCCGAAGTCATGCCGGCCACTTCTTCTTTCTTGATTTTCAGCAGGGCGGCAATCTCGGCCTCGTGCCCGTCATAAGCCTTGTAGGGGTTGATCACCAGCACGTCGTTCACCTTGCAGCCGTTGAAGAGGGCTTTCTGCTCGTCATTCTTCATGTATTCGGGCAGGAGCACGGCGTTTTCCACCTGCACGCCGCCCTCTTTCGTGTTGCCGTTCTCGTCCAGTTCGGCCAGCAAGCCCTTCACCATGTCCTTCGCCTCGTAGGCATCCACCGTCTCGTAGCTGCCGCCGCGCTGGGCGTACATCTTCACCTGGCCGTCCACCATCTTGTCGTCCACCTGGATGTCATAATAATCCACCGTGTCGGCATTGGTCAGTTCCGCCTTGAATTCGGGCGCCAAAGCCACGTCGAAGGCAAAGGAGAACTCCTCCATCGTGTCGAAGTCAATATCCTGCTGGCGGTTTTCGCTCGGAAGCGGCTCGCCCAAGACGTTCAGATTGTTATCCTTGATGTAGCCATAAAGTTTCTCGCCCAACAGTTTGTTCACTTCTTCGGCCGTCACCTCTTTCCCCATGCGCTTCTTCAGCAACCCGAGGGGCACTTGCCCGGGACGGAAGCCCGGCAAATTCGCAGTCTTACGAAGTTTCTTCAACGCGGTCTCCACCCTGTCGGCATAATCCGCTTTCTCCAACTTAATGGTAAGCACGGCACTCACCTTGTCAAGGTTTTCTAATGAAATATTCATTTTTGAAATCTAATTGTTATATTTGATTAATTACTCTCTCTTTTCGTGTCACTGCGGCAACAAGCTGCAAAGATAGCTTTTATCTTTTAAAAATCAATGTCCTTGCGCACTTTTTTCTTCATCTATCTTCTGGAAGTCCTTCAGGCGGAGCACAAAACTGTTCGTCAGATATTTGGCCCTCACCACTTCGTTCTCAGACAATTCCTTCGGCGAGCCCTGGAACAGGATCTGCCCTTCGAAAAGCAGATAGGCCCGGTCGGTGATGCAGAGCGTCTCCTCCACGTTGTGGTCCGTGATCAGCACCCCGATGTTGCGCTTCTTCAGTTTCCACACGATGTATTGGATGTCCTCCACCGCGATGGGATCCACGCCCGCAAACGGCTCGTCGAGCATGATGAACTTGGGGTCGATGGCCAGGCAGCGGGCAATCTCCGTCCGCCGCCGTTCCCCGCCCGACAGGCGGTCGCCCAGATTCTTGCGCACCTTCTGCAGGCTGAATTCGGCGATCAGGCTCTCCAGCTTCTCCTTCTGATACTCCTTGGGGCGCCCCGTCATCTCCAGCACCGACGCGATGTTGTCTTCCACCGTCATCTTGCGGAACACCGACGCTTCCTGCGCCAGGTAGCCGATGCCGTTCCGCGCACGCTTGTACACCGGGAACTTGGTGATCTCCAGGTCGCCGATGAAGATGCGCCCCGCGTTCGGCACCACCAGGCCCGTCGTCATGTAGAAGGAAGTGGTCTTCCCGGCCCCGTTGGGACCCAGCAACCCCACGATTTCCCCCTGCTTGACATCGAACGACACATTGTTCACCACCGTGCGCTTGCCATACGTTTTCACCAGGCCCTCCGTGCGGAGCACCAGGCCGCCCTGCCGGCGGTCTTGCGAAAGAGCTTCTGCCATAGATTTGAAATTTGCGCACAAAAATACGCAAATTGTATTAAAAAAGCCCCGGCCTGGCAAAAGTATTTCGCCCATCCGGCTTCTTTTTAGGGGAATTTCATTAATTTTGTGTGAAATAAAAAGGACAACACTATGCTACTCACCAAAAGCGTGGCCACTTTCGGCCGCTACCTGATGCTCATGAGGCGCACATTCTCGCGCCCGGAACGGATGCGCATGTTCTTCAAACAGTACATCAAGGAAATGAGCCAGCAGGGCGTGGACTCCATCGGCATCGTCCTCCTCATCTCCTTTTTCATCGGGGCGGTCATCTGCATACAAATCAAGCTCAACATCGAAAGCCCCTGGATGCCGAAGTTCGTCACGGGCTACACCACGCGCGAAATCATGCTCCTGGAGTTCTCGTCCTCCATCATGTGCCTCATCCTGGCCGGAAAGGTAGGCTCCAACATCGCCTCGGAAATCGGCACCATGCGCGTCACCCAGCAAATCGACGCGCTCGAGATCATGGGGGTCAACTCGGCCAACTACCTCATCCTGCCCAAAGTGCTCGGCATGATGACCATGATGCCCGTGCTGGTCTGCTTCAGCATATTCTCCGGATTCGTCGGCGCATACGCCACGGCCGTCATCGGCCACATCATCACCATAGACGACCTCACCCTGGGACTCCAGCATGAGTTCAACGAGTGGTACGTGTGGATGGGATTCATCAAGTCCGTCTTCTTCGCCTTCGTCATCACCAGCGTGTCGGCCTTCTACGGCTACACTGTGGAGGGAGGCTCCGTGGAAGTGGGCAAGGCCAGCACCAACTCCGTGGTGAGCAGCAGCGTGCTCATCCTCTTCTCCGACGTGTTACTCACTCAATTGTTATCCTGATGATAGAAGTCAAATCGCTATACAAGTCCTTCGAAGACAAGGAAGTGCTCAAGGACATCAACAGTGTGTTCGAAAACGGGAAAACCAACCTGATCATCGGGCAAAGCGGATCGGGGAAAACCGTGCTGATGAAATGCATCGTGGGTCTCTTCCGCCCCACCGGCGGGGAAGTGCTCTACGACGGGCGCGACCTGGTGACGATGAACAAACAGGAGTGGAAAATGCTGCGCCGCGAAATGGGCATGATCTTCCAGAGCGCAGCCCTCTTCGACTCCATGACCGTGCTCGAAAATGTCATGTTCCCCCTCGACATGTTCTCGCGCGACAACTACGCCGACCGCGTGAAGCGCGCGCGCTTCTGCCTCGACCGCGTCAACCTGCTCGAAGCCCAGCAGAAATACCCCGACGAGATCAGCGGCGGCATGCAGAAACGCGTGGCCATCGCCCGGGCCATCGCGCTCAACCCCAAATACCTCTTCTGCGACGAGCCGAACTCCGGGCTCGACCCCAAGACCTCCCTGGTGATCGACGAACTGATCCACGACATCACCGTGGAATTCAACATGACCACCATCATCAACACCCACGACATGAACTCCGTCATGGGCATCGGCGAAAACATCCTATATATATATGAAGGGCGGAAAGAATGGCAAGGCTCGAAAGACCAGATCATGTCCTCCACCAACGAACGGCTGAACAGCTTCATCTTCGCCTCGGACCTCTTCCGGAAAGTAAAAGAGGCCAACAAGTGAGACCGGGCACCGGGAAAGGAAAAGGCGCGGAAAGAAGCCGGAAATAACGGTTAAAAAAATTGTTCATATTATTCCTTTTCGTACCTTTGCAGAAAATCCGGATCCGCCCCGGCGGAAAAGTCCTTGGAATGACGCTGGACATCAGTATTATGAAAGGAAAGGCATCTTTGCCGGCGTGGAAGGCACGCGTCAAGCAAAACAAGAAAGTCGTGGCCGAAATCCAAGGCGTGGCCGCCGTGGCCATCACCTACGTCCCGCGCAGCTACCTCGCGCTACTGCCGGAAGGATAAAATAAACAAGCATCCTACAAAGCAAGGGGCACCAGCCTCCCGGGAAAAGCCGCCCCATGCGAGCCGTCGGAACACAAGCGGTTGAATCCGAAGGTGCCACACCCCCTCCCATCACAGAGAAATTTTATGGTGAAAAAACGCTTCACCCATTCATACAAACTGATTGTCAACCACTTGACGTGAACCCCGCCCCCAAAAGGGTTCACCGGCCCTTCACACGCACCCCCGCGCCCCGAGGCAGCAAGAACAGCCTACGGCGCTGAAGACAACCCGCCATGGAACCGCAGGAATGAAAAATTCGTACACAAGAAGAATGAAAAAATCCCTCAAGAGAAAAAAACATTTCCCGCTTGAGAAAAAAATGTGAATCGCTTGAGAAAAATCTGCATCCCTCTTGTTCTAACTGGAAATTATCCCGGACTCGCGTAAACAGTCGTCCCTTAAGAATGTCTTTATCTGTTGTTATTCAACAATTTAATCCACACAAGTCTTTGATAAATCTGCAAGTTTTCCTATCTTTAGTCGGCCCTTAAAAAGCCCATTTCTGCGAGATACTGTGTCAGAACA
>CALUNJ010000006.1 GCA_944321975.1 uncultured Paraprevotella sp. | reverse complement strand
GACGAAGCCATCCGCACGTATCTCCAATCTGCGGGCGCCACAAACGAGAATCCCGCCGACTTCACCGCCTTCATCCAGAACGCCGGCCTCACGGACTGGGACAACGGCTGGACCCAGGCCAACGTCATGGCGAGCGGCGACTGCAAAGCGTGGACGGTCCTGGGCAAGACTTGCTATAACAACTGGTCGGACAACTTTACTTCTATGGACTTTTACCAAGACCTCGAAGGATTGTTGCCAGGCTGGTACCAGATGAGTTGCCAGTCGCTGTGCGGAGATGGTGAGATCAACGACCAGCATGCCTACGCCACCAGCGGCGGAGTGACCGCCGTCTCGCCTGTGAAGGCCATTGGCGATTGGAGCGAGAATGGCTGGGAAGAACAGACCACTGAAAAAATCTATGTGGGCGAGGACGGCAAGCTGCGCATCGGCTATGCCTCCACCTCGGGCGGCGGCACCAAGGGCTGGTTCTGCGTCACGGATTTCCGCCTGACCTACTCCGGCGAGGAAGCGAGCGAGGAAGAAACCGCCCAGGTGCGGCAATCGTTGTCCGAACGGTTGCAGGAAGCCGAAACGGCATTGCCCGGCGCACAATTGCCCGCCGACAAGACCCGCCTGCAAACTGCCATGGACGAAGCACAGGCCGTGGCCGGCAACGACGCGGCCAACCTGCAACAATTGAAAACCGCCCTCTCCGCACTGGAAACAGCCTTGTCGGACGTATCGGCCTCCAATGCAGCCATGACGACCTACAACCTTGTGGCTGAAGAGACCGAAACCCTGGAAGAAACCCTGGCCTCGGAAGAAGCCGTGGAAAGATTGCTGGAGTTTCTGGATTTGCAACACGAGCAAGTCCACGACACGGAAGCCACGGCTGAAACCGTGAACCAGTGCGCCACGCTGCTCCAGGCTTCTACGCCATATTTCACGTTGTTAGACGAAGCGGCGGCTTACACGGAAGATGAAACGTATGCGGAATACGAACGGACAGTATTGCGGGAAACCATAAGAGAGCAATCCGCGCTGCTCCGGCTGATTACCAATGCAACGGCCTTCTCCGACCTGATCCGCGAGTTGAACGAGGCCATGCTCCTCGTGCGCAAGACGCAACTGCCGGGCGACGACTCGGATTACACCTTCGCCATCCTGTCGCCCGACGTGGAGACCTTCGGCGCGAACGGCGACCCCCTGGGTTGGGAACTGAACGTGACCAACGGCGACGGCAAGGTGAAGACCGGCCAGCACTACAGCGGCAACGGAGGCAACCACTACTTCGACTCCTACTGCAACACCCGCACCGACCGGGGAATCTTGATCACGCTCTACTACACCGGCCGCCAGACCGTGACGGGCATCCCCAACGGCACTTACACGCTGAAGTGCGCCGCCCGCACGAGCGGCGAAGGCTCCTTCATCACCGCCCGCACGGCCACGCAGGACCTGAAGCAGGAAATCACCAGATATGGCACCG
The DNA here is from genome assembly GCA_944321975.1 of uncultured Paraprevotella sp. Classification (GTDB taxonomy): domain Bacteria; phylum Bacteroidota; class Bacteroidia; order Bacteroidales; family Bacteroidaceae; genus Paraprevotella. The sequence continues at coordinate 47,577 of CALUNJ010000006.1, read as the reverse complement.
AAGGCAACGACGCCGGCCCCATCTGGGAGAACGCCGAGGCCGGTTCGGCCGAGAAGAATGCCAACGGAGGCCGAGGATTTGGCTGGCAAACCATCGAAATCACGGGCATCACGGTGACGGACAACCGCCTGGACATCGGCTTCACCAATGACAGTTTTGTCACCGGCAAAGAATGGACCGGCACTTGGTTCTCCGCCGACGACTTCCGCCTGTTCTACGTGTCAGGCGAAGCGACCGACGTGGAAACCGCCCTGTCCGCACAAGACGCATTCCGTGTCATCGGCGGGAAAGGCTGCATCCAAGTGTACGCCGATGCGCCCTACACCGTGTATAACCTTTCCGGGATGGCCATCAACCGCACACAAGGTTTGACTCCGGGCATCTATCTGGTGAAATGCGGAAAAGAAGTGCGCAAAGTGCAAGTCAAATGATGAATTGACACCTAAATGAGCGGGAAACGGGGGAAGCCGGATTTGATGTCCGCTTCTCCCGTTTCCTTTTTGACCCTTGGTGCCTCGCCCTTTCACGGGCTCGTCCAGAATACGGGAGCAGGCAGGCATTTAGCGGGGGGATAGCCTGAAAGTTTGCGATGCCAGAAGCGGAAGGCGTTTCTACCGCCTCGTGAAGAAAAAGAACACGCGGAGGAATAGGACAAAATCGCGCTCAAGAGGCACGCAAATTTCTCTCTTGAGATTCACATTTTTTTCTCAAGCGAAAAAAAAGTGAATCGCTTGAAAGAAATCCGTGTGATCCAAAGTTGTTTTCATTTTGCTGATTATTAACAGAATAAGGCTCCCCTTCAAGATAGGACCATATGGACTTCGGAGATGGGGCTTACGGAAGGGAAAAGGGCGCGGAAAGGGAAGGTCCGCGTGGGTTCCGGCAAGGGCTGCCCCAGAAAGCCCCGGCCTGGGCAACCTCCGTTGGAAATAAGACCATTGGAAAAAGCAAAACCACAAAAGAAACATTTCCACGCCATTGGCATAAAGAAAAGACATTCAGATATTGCACATTCACCGCAAAAGTCCTACTTTTACTCCTGTAAAAGTTACCAGCAATGAAAAAAGTATATCCGGTCGAATGGGTCACACAACATCCCTACAAACACAGCGGAGAAGCCGACCGCTACTATGCCGACTTAGCCACGCGAATCAACAAGGTTCTAACAGCAGCCCACTTGGAAGACGACCTCTTTGACCTGCGCAGCATCGGCATCCGCCTCACGGAATGGTTCGAAGACATCATCTCGGAAACACGCATCTGGACGACCTTTACCAAGGCGTGCAAGCAACGATATGGAGCCTATCTGCCTTTCTACAAACTGGATGAAAATTACATTCCGGGAGAAGTGAACTTCGAAGACATCGCTTTCCTGCTTTGGCACAACATGCAAAGCTACTGCAACGGCGAGCGGGTGCTCAATCCGGAAAACCCTGGCATCCAGGCCGTAGCAAGCCAGGTCTGCACCTTGCTTGAACAGGAATACGAAACCGCTCCCGAAAACGAACCGCTGTATGAAGCATTATACGGGCAATCCTATGGCCCGGAAGATTTCTATCGTTACCGCGAGATCCTCCAGTGGTTTCACTACCAATCCTATTTCAACGTGCTGGCCCAGGACGAATTGGAAGACCACATCGAACAATTGGCCGAGCACAAGAACATAAACGACTTCATAGAAAACCACGACCCGTACATCCTGATATATGCCATCCGGCAAGAACTGTTGTTCCGCAGCCGGAACCCGCTTATGGCCTTCAGCTCGCCGGAATGGATGGCGCGGATGGCCGGCGACCTCCCCGGACTGGCCACATGGAAAGATGTCCGGCTGCATCCGGGCTTTTATTTCCTATACGACGGAGAAGACCTGCGATTCGTCTATCTCAAAGATATCACGGGCAACGGAGAAAGACTGGCGGTCAGCAAACTCTCTATAAAAAGCGAAGTCGGCGGCAACCATTGGATTGCTGGCAAAAGCATGTTAAAATGCCAACTGGTCGCCTACGGGGGCTGCTGGTGGCAAAACGGCATGCTGACATATAGCAACGAACAGCAGGGAGACGACCGGCTCATCTTAGACGAGGAAAGAGACAGGCGCGAAAAGGCCACCACACGCCGGGATTTCGAAACTTTCCGGAAAGCGTCCGGAGGACGGCCTTACGTCATCCTCAAAAGCCAAGACGCACTGAAAGACTTCCTCACGGCAAAAATGGGATTCACCTTGGAAAAAGGCGTGGAAATCCCACGGGTGGATGAAAAAACAGGATGCATGGCCACAGCCACCCCAAATGCCGGGATGCAAATCCTCAATGCGGGAATACCCTGCATCAAATCGCCCGAGAATCCTTTCTACGATGAACAGAAAGCCAGAAAGAACGGGCTAATGCTCTATGCCAACCCCGAAGCACTCCCCTACGAACTGTGTTGTTACCTCCAAGACAAGGGCATGCTCACCGACGCGGGCCTGAATAGTTTGAAAGGAAAAGAATACGGCCGATCTTTTTTGCAACAGAATCGTAACTTCATCACGGACTATTTCTTCCGCAAATGCCGGGAAAAGGACTATGACGAAGATGCTTTCACTACGCCATGACCCCTTCAGCCATCTGCAAAACCCACACACAAGACATTGCCCCTCAAAAGATTACGGGAGAAGGGGCAATGTCTTTTCTTTTCCCCGCACGGGCACCATTCCACCCGTGCCGTAACCCCAATTCTGGAGACATCTTGGATTTCCGGCCTTCCAAACACCCTTTTAACAAAGTTCATTAATTTTTCATTCCTGCGTAATGCCAACGTAACACCGCCAGCATACCTTTGCGGCAGAATTCAGAACAAGGTAAAGGTATAAGTTTTAATTTATGAAAAGATGTTGGCCATTGCTTGTCTGCGGCATGCTCGCCCTGCAGGCCGAAGGCAAGATTATCAAAGGCAAAATCCGCGACGCGCAGACCGGAGAGGAAATCATCGGTGCCCGGATCCAAGTGAAAGGCGACCCCTCGAAAGCCGTTGTCAGCGGACTGGACGGAAGTTTCAACCTCTCCGTAGGACAGAACGCATTCACATTAGTCTGCACTTACATGGGCTACCAGCCTTTCGAAGTGGAAGTGCGTTCAGAAAATGAAAACATCGAAATCCCCCTCGTCAGCAAAGAAATCGAACTGAAAGGCGTGACCGTCACGGCGCACAATCCAGGCCGCAGCGAAGCAGGCGCACGGCTCATCGAGAAAAACGCCATGAGCGTGGTGAACGTCATGAGCGCCAAGGCCATCGAACTGTCGCCGGACATCACCGTGGCCAACGTCATCCAACGCATGAGCGGGGTCACCGTAGAGCGCAATGCCAGCGGAGAGGGGCAATACGCCATCCTGCGCGGCATGGACAAGCGTTACAACTACACGCTCGTGAACGGCGTGAAAATCTCCAGCCCCGACAATAAAAACCGTTTCGTGCCGCTCGACATCTTCCCCAGCGAAATGCTCGACCGCCTGGAAGTGGCCAAATCGCTCACCGCCGACATGGAAGGCGACGGCATCGGCGGAGCCGTAAACCTCGTGATGAAAGACGCGCCCACGGAACGCCAGTTCACGGCCAACATTTCCACGGGTTACAACAGCATGTTCTTCGGCCGCGACTTCCAGTCGTTTGCCTGGGACAAGATCAATAAAGAATCGCCCGATGAACGCCTCGGCACCACAGGAACAGGAAGCGTGATGCAGAGCGAATATTTCAACCGCGCCCCACTCCATGTGACAGAGAAAGCGGCCATGCCCGACCTCACAGCCGGACTCTCCTATGGCGACCGTTTCTTCGACGGACATTTGGGGGTCATGCTCGCCGGAAGTTTCCAAAACACCAACCGGGGACGCGAAAGCGACATTGAATACAAACCGGGAGAATCCCAGCACGGCACCCTGCACCGCAACTACTCCGTGCGACAAACCCGCACGGGAGCGCACCTGAAGCTGGACTACCACGTGAACGAAGCCCACAAACTGACGTGGTATAACGGCTACATGGATCTGCGCGAAGGCGAAGTGCGCGACGGAGCCGACGAGATGGATCGCGAAGTGCGCCTGAAATGGAATCACCAATATATTTTCAACTCCACCCTCAAAGGCGAACACAAGTTCCTGAAGGACGGTGCCTTGATGCTGGACTGGGGACTCAACGGGTCAAAAGCCTACAACGAAACGCCCGACCAAGTGAAAATGGAGTTCAACGGACGCCGGGTCTATTCACAAAACAGCGCGGAACGCCGTTGGGAGCACAACTCCGACCGCGACCTTTCGGCTCAAGCCAACCTGGCCTACAAGATGAAAATGAACGGGGGGCAATCCATGGACTTCAAAGTGGGCGGACTCTACCGCGACAAGCAACGCGAAAGTTTCTACAACAGCTACACGTTCAACTCCGAAACCGGCTACGATTGGGAAAACTTCGACGACATAGCGTTCACCCCGCGCCGCCGCTACGGCAACATTGCCGACCCGCTCAACTACGACGCCTCTGAACGCATCGGTGCCGCCTATCTCATGGTCAAGTACACCCGCCCGTCGTGGGAATTCAACGCGGGGTTGCGCGCCGAACACACCGACCAAGGCTATACGCTAAAGTTCGCCGAAGACAACTCCGACCCCGAAGGCTCACAAAAATATTGGGACTGGCTGCCCAGCGCACATTTGAAATACCACGTGCATGAGAATGCCAACCTGCACTTTTCCTACTATCGCGCCGTGAACCGCCCCAGCTTCTTCGAAATCGTGCCCTACAGCCTCGTGGGAGACGATTACAGCGAAGAAGGAAATCCCGAGTTGCAACACACCGTGGCCGACAACCTCGACTTGCGCTACGAGTTCTTCCCCCGCACGAGCGAGCAATTCATGGTGGGCGTGTTCTACAAGAACATCCAGGATCCCATCGAATACGGACTGATGACCGAAGGGCAAGACCTCACATACAAACCCATGAACTTCGGCACAGCCACCAACTTTGGCGTGGAAGTGGATCTCATGAAATACTTCAATTGGTTCGGCGTGAAGGCCAACTACACCTACACGCATTCGTCCATCACCACTCAAAAGCAAAAGATGGCGGGCAACGAGGTGGTCATGGTGGAACAGACCCGCCCGCTCTTCGGACAAGCAGCCCACGTGGCCAACCTCTCGCTCCTCTTCAAGAGCAAGAAACATGCCTGGGAAGGACAAGTCCTGGGAACCTACACGGGAAAACGGCTCGCCGACATCTCCACGTGGGAAGACGATGACATTTGGGAAAAAGGCTTTTTCCAACTCGACGCCTCCCTGGAAAAAGGATTCAAATTCGGCCTGACGGTCTTTGCCAAGGCGTCCAACCTGATCGACACGCCCATCTTACGCTATATCCACAAGGGCAACCACACAATGAACGTCACCTCACGCCGCGACAACGGCAACGTGGTGGAACGCGAATCGTGGAACGGACGCACGTTCATGATCGGCCTGCGCTATAAGCTCTGAAGCAAGAAACCGGAAACTCAATATTATTACACATTTAAATTCTTATTTTATGAATTTCAAACATTATTTGTATGCCGTTGCCATGCTGGCAACACTGGGAATGTCCACCACCGCGTGTGACGATGACGAAGAAACGGCACCCATCGAAAACGAGGATGACGAAACGAAAGGCGATGCCACCGAAGGGGCTACCTTTACCGTGTCCGGCAACGTGTCCGGCACATGGGCTGCGGGCAGCGTAGTCGGAGTGACCGGCCACATCATCGTGCCCGAAGACTCCAGCCTGACCATCGAAGAAGGGGTAACCATCATATTCACCACGGACGGGGTAGGCACAAACCGCGTCCCCGTGGAATTTGAAGTGAAAGGCAACCTCTACTGCCAAGGCACAGCCGAAAAGCCCATCCTGATGACCATCCCGGAAGAGGAGCGCACCACGGCCAACATCCACAACGCCGAACACCAATGGGGCGGCATCGTGGCCTATGAATCCTGCGAGGAAATGCTCATCGACCATGTCGTCATCGAATACACCGGCGGCGAAGTGATACAAGGTTCTCCGGCCGCATCCGCAGGCTACTACGAGGCTGGAGACGACATCTACCCGCAAATCACGACCAACAACCCGAACGGACGCTACGTCATCACCAACAGCGTGATCCGCTACGGGCAATCCGACGGCATTTACATGATGGGCGGACGCGGCATCATCGCCAATAACATCTTCGCCGGCAACGGCTACGACGGCGAAGAAGCCGTGAACGTGAAATCGGGATGCCATGTGGACGTGGCCTACAACACCATGTACTCGCCCAACACCAACGGCCTGAAGCTCTCCAGCGGCGGCCAAGGCGGCTCACGCTACCAGGCTGAAGTAACGGCCTACAACAACACCATCATCAACGCAGGCTGGCGCCGCGACGGCGAAAAGGGAGGCAGCATCTATGTAGAAGAAAACGTGCTGGCCAACGTGTTCAACAACATGATGGTCAACTGCAAATACCGCGCACAAGTGCCGAGCTGGGACGACCCGAACAACACGGACGGCGGATTTGCCTACCAGTCCACTATTGACTACAACTGCTATGTATCGGCCACCACGGAAACCGACCTCTACATTGCCGAGTGGGAAGACGACGGCGAAATTGTCGAAGGCCAAGGCATCCATTTCGCTTGGCAGGGCTACACCTATGACCACGAGGACTACCACATGGCGCCCAGCGAAGCACAAATGGAATTGGAAGACGGGACCAAAGTCACAGTCACCGTACCGGCTGTGGACAGCCATAGCCTGATTGCCGACGGCACGGAATTCTACAACCCGCAGTTCCGCAACTACGACCTCGACGGCAACAAGACGAGCAACGTGATTTACAATGACAACTGGGATTTCACGCCGACCGTGAACCTGCAGGGAGCATATAGCGGCAACGCTTCGTTCGCACAGCCCCACTTCGCCGCCAATGGCCTGAGCGTGGGCGGAAAGACCTACAACTCGCCCGCCGTGGGCGCTTGGTTCGGCCGCTACGCCGCCAACTAATCCCTCCCCCAAAAACGAGTGAAACAAACATTCATTTCCCGCTTCTCTGCGAGCCGCACAACAGCCCTATGGGAAGCGGGGTTTTCAAAACAACCAAACGTAACACTTATGAAGAATTTATTTCTGAGCCTGACGCTGGCCTTGTCCGCTGTCCTCGCTCCGGCGCAAGACGCCGCCACCTGGAAAGCCCTTGAGAAGCCCCTGAACTTCTATCTCTGCAACGACCTGGGCCGCAACGGCTATTACGACCAGAAACCCATCGCCGAGACCATGGGACGCATGGCCGAAGCCATCGACATCGAGTTCGTCGTGGCCGCCGGCGACGTGCACCACTTCGAAGGCGTGCGCAGCACCGCCGACCCGCTCTGGATGACCAACTACGAGCTGATCTACAGCCATCCCGACCTCATGCTGCCCTGGTACGCCATCTGCGGCAACCACGAATACCGCGGCAACACGCAGGCCGTGGTGGACTACACCCAGGTGAGCGCACGCTGGAACGTGCCCGCACGCTACTACACCAAGGTGATGGAAGAAGACGGCACCACGCTGCGCCTCGTCATGATCGACACACCGCCCCTGCTCGGAAAATACCGCAAGGACACGGAAAAATATCCTGATGCCTGCAAGCAGGACTGGCAAAAACAGCTCACGTGGCTCGACTCCGTGCTGACCTCGGCCAAGGAAGACTGGGTGCTCGTCGTGGGACACCATCCCATCTATGCCGACACGGACAAAAGCGAATCGGAACGCACGGACATGCAGAAGAACGTGGACACCATCCTGCGCCGCCACAAGAACGTGGACATGTACCTCTGCGGGCATATCCACAACTTCCAGCACATCCGCAAGCCGGGATGCGGCATCGACTATGTGGTCAACACCTCGGGCTCGCTCAGCCGCGAAGTGAAACCCACCGACGGCACGGTGTTCTGCAGCTCCGCCACGGGCTTCTCGCTCATCACGGTGGGCCAGAAGGAACTGGACCTGCACATGATGGACAAAAACGGCAAGGTGGTCCACACCATCAAACGCACAAAATAAACACACACGCTCGCACATCGGACTGTCCATTGCGCGGGGCGCAGCCTGTTCCCATCGGCAAACAGGCTGCGCCCCGCCTCGTTTTCCGGGATTGGAGCGCAGAGAAAACCAGGAAGTCCGAACGGAGTGGCGATAGCCCTACATCTTGGCGATGCCGAGGAGGGGAGGCATTTCTACGCCTCGCTACGGGAAAAAAGCACTGGGCAGAACAACACAAATCCACTCTCAAGAGAAACGCAAGATTCTCTCTTGAGAAAAAAATGTGAATCTCTTGAGAAAAAAATGTGAATCGCTTGAGAAAAATCCAAGGGGCTCAAGAGGCACCACTTATTTTACTGGGTATTAACAAAATAAATTCTTTCTTCAAGACAGGGCAATATATTCTCAGGAAAAGACTGCCGGGACACCCCTGGCACTGCGCGACCTTGCCCGCACCCACAAGTACGAGCCCCCCCGGAAGCCCAAACAAGCCAGCGGGACACAAACCCGCCTCAACGCGGTTCACGGCTTTTGCGAATCGCCTCCAGGTTGCGCTTCAACCCTTCATATTTGGCCCGTTTCACGGCCGACCCCCGGAAAAGTTGCCGATATTGTTCCACATCCAGGCGCAACCAATCTTCCTCCGACAGGGCCAAAATCCCCGGAAGGGGCGAAAAAGCGGGTTCAGCGGCGGGCGGGGCGAAGCGCAAGTGCGGACAGGCACGCAAGCAACGGTCGCAGCCATAGAAATAGGGAAACATTTTCGCGGCAGCCTCCTCCGGTATCTCCCCCTTATGCTCAATGGTCAGGTAACTCAAGCAGCGGCGGGCATCCAATCCCTGCCCCGAAAGGGCATGGGTGGGACAGGACTCCACACAGCGCATGCAACTGCCGCAGCCCTCGCGCGGAGGCACATCGTAGCGGTCGGCCGGGACATCGAGAAGAAGTTCGCCGAGAAAAAACGCGCTGCCCGCACGGGGCACGACCACCTGGGTGTGGCGGCCCAGCCAGCCCACGCCACACCGCCAGGCCCAATAGCGTTCGAGCACGGGTGCCGTGTCGCAACAGGCACGCCCGCGCAAGGCCGGACAGACGGCCTGCAAGGCGGAAAGCAGGGACTGGAGCTTGGCGCGCACCACGTCATGATAGTCCTTCCCATAAGCATACCAGGACAGCTGCAGGCATCCGTCCGGTGCAGATTCCGCAGGGCGGTAGTTCAGCGCCACGCTGACCACCGTGCGGCAACCGTCCATGAGCCGGCGCGGATCGGCGCGCAGGTCGCCGTGACGCTCCAGATAAGCCATGCCCGCCTGGCACCCCCGCGCGAGCCAGTCCCTGAAGAAGGCGACGTGGGCGGGATCCACGGGGCCGGCCGGAGCCAGCCCGCAAGCAGAAAAGCCGAGGCGTCGCGCCTCGGCTTTGACAAATATCGCGGATAGCATGCCAGAAACATTCGCTTCCATCCTTCTTCCCCCCTGTCCTCCTAATCCAAGCTCCTGAACTCATAGCCCTGGTCCTCGAGCCATTGCAATGACTCGGGCAAGGCCGTGCGCAGCTTGTCGATGCTCTTGAGCGAATCATGGAACGTGATGATGGACCCGTTGCGGGCATAACGTTTCACATTGTCCACCACGTCTCTCGCCGTCACCCGTTTGCTGTAGTCGCGCGTCACAAGATCCCACATGACAATGCGGTAGTGCTTGCGCAGCAATTTGAACTGCAACAGCCTCATCCACCCATGCGGAGGACGGAACAGGTTGGTGTGCAGCAACTGGTCGGCCTTGTCGGTGTTCTCCAGATATTCCCGGCAAGAATGCCTGAATCCGCCAATGTGGTTGAACGTGTGGTTGCCGATGCGATGCCCCCGTTCCACCACCATGCGGTAGACCTCGGGATGCTTGCGCACATTGTCGCCCACCATGAAGAACGTGGCCTTGGCGCCAAAACGGTCCAGCGTGTCGAGCACGAACGGAGTGACCTCCGGGATAGGGCCGTCGTCGAACGTGAGATAGACCACTTTTTTCTTCCTGCTCATCCGCCAGATGGCCGTAGGATAAAGCCAGCGCAAGAATCTTGCCGGTTGTTCAATGAACATGTCACGCGGAGATTTTCGGATCAATAGAATTCAAGCCCCCGCCGATGACATTCCATGAGATAACGGTTCATCTCCGCGGACCAGGCCTCCGACTTCTTCGCATCCACCGGCTTGTAGGCCTGAGAAATGCCGCTGAGCATGGCCACGGCCAAGAAACATTCCCGCTTCGACTGCAACAACCGCGGAGTGCTCAGGCTGAGATACCAGTCGAGATATTCCTTGGCATTCTTGCCCACAGCCTCAAGGATCTTTCCCCCTTCGGAAGGATGTCCTGTCTGCAACCACACTTCGGCCAAGTCCAACGACCCGCCCAGCTCGTATTCATGAGGCACGACAGAAGGCGGAAGCTCCTCTTCGGCGCGCCGCACGACGGCCAAAGCCTTGTCGTCCTTGCCTTCCTTCAGCAATTCCTGTGCCAACTGGCCGAAGAGGCGGCGATGGGTGTAGCACATGCGGATGACCGTCTCGTCAAGATAAACGTCCGGATTCTCCTTCAGACCGCCATATTTGAATTTGTTCATCATGTTGTCATACATCCGCTCGGTGTCCACCGTGCGTCCGCTGGCTTTCGTGTCAAACGGAGTAATGCGGCAGGCCAGCCCCTCCTGCACGAAGTTGTCGCCCAAATGGCCGTAGTTGTCCGGTCCCACAGTGGTCGATATGTAAAGCGGGCGCTCCCAGTCGCCATGCGAAATCATCTCGAGCATCATCATCTCGCTCTTGTACACGGCACGCTTTCCCTTGAGGGAAATGTGCATCACGTCGGGGATGGAATCGGCCGCGACCATCATGCCCGACCGCCGGACAGACTCCTTGTCCACCGTCACCACGATGCTGTCCGTGGGAATGATCTGCAAATCGGGATTCTCGTTCAGGATCCAAAACTTGACGATGTTCTTCAGTTCATAAGGATTGTCGCCCAAGATCCGTTTCAGTTCCTCCGGATTGTCCTTGTAGTAGTCGGTCACCTGCGCCAAAGCGTCGGCCTGCACCGGAATGGCCTCATGCACCCCTGTCACATAGTCTATCCGCTTCCAACTGATGGGCAATGAAGGCGAATCGTAAGCCGGGCGCCGCATCTGGTCGATATACCAGTCGGTCTGCAGATAGCTCAGGTTGCAGACGCGGGCATCCGTGCGCACCCCTTCCGTTTCCTGGTTATACCACAAGGGGAAGGTGTCGTTGTCCCCGTTGGTGAAAATCACAGGATTTCCCTTCTCCGGAAGCGAATTCAGGTAGTTCTGTCCGAAATCACGGCAAGTGTAGCGCCCGCTGCGGTCGTGGTCGTCCCACGTCTGTCCCGCCATCTGTATCGGCACGAACACAGCGAGCAGGCTGGCCAAGGCGGCTCCCAGCTCCGGCACTTTCAGCCGGCGCAGCCCGTCGACAATGCCGGCCACGCCCATGCCCACCCAAATGGCAAAAGCATAGAACGAGCCTGCATAGGCATAGTCGCGCTCACGCGGCTGCAAGGGCGTCTGGTTGAGGTAGACCACAATGGCAATGCCTGTCATGAAGAACAGGAAGAACACCACCCAGAACTGACGCACGCCTTCCTGATTCTTGTAGGCTTGCCAGAAAAGCCCGATAAGCCCCAACAGCAACGGCAGGCAGTAGAACACATTGCGTCCCTTGTTGTCCTGCAAGTCCGAAGGCAGCTTGGCCTGGTCGCCCAAACGGGCGTTGTCCAAGAACGGAATGCCCGTGAGCCAGTTGCCATGCTCCAGCTCGCCGTGGCCCTGTATGTCGTTTTGCCGGCCGGCGAAATTCCACATGAAGTAACGCCAGTACATGAAATTCAGCTGGTAGCTGAAGAAAAAGCGCAGGTTTTCCCATTGTGTGGGCATTTTCACCATGACGGTCTGCCCGCACTGGTCGGCAGCCACCTGCCGGCCTTTCACGCCGCCCATCCAGTCTTCATAAGCCCTCACATGGTCGGCACGGTCGGAATACATGCGGGGGAAGAACATGTTCTGCCCATAGACCGGTTCCCGGTCATGATAGACCACATGATAGGCATCCTTTTCGTCGGCCGAACGCTTTTCCACACGCTGCCACACCGGCGCCCCTTCTTTGTATTTGGGCACGCAGAAGCCGTCGCCCGTGGGCTCAAAGACCACTTTCGAATCAAAAGCCTGGCCGTAGAACAGCGGACGGCTGCCATATTGTTCGCGATTGAGGTAGGAACCGAGCGTAAAGATGTCTTCCGGCGAGTTCTGATCCATTGGCGGATTGGTCGTGGAACGGATGACGATGACGGCATACGAGCTGTACCCCATCATGATCATCAGCATGCAGAGCAAGGACGTGTTCATCACGCGGGGACTCACGAGAGGCTTTCCGAGCACCTTGCGGTTCAGCAAGAAAGCCAACGCGCCCAAGACGACGACTCCCACGACGAAACTGGTCCAGCCATAGCCATAGAAAGGTATGCCAAGCATGGCCACGGCCACGAGATAGGAAATGTTCATGCGCCGGCGGCTGCGTTGCACGATGGTCTCGCGAATGGCCCAAAGCACCACGGCAACGAGACAGAAGATATAGAAGATAAGCCCCGTGTTGAATGGAAGACCCAACGTGTTCACGAAAAGCAGCTCAAACCATCCGCCCACCTTCACAATGCCCGGCACAATGCCATAGAGCACGGCGGCCACAAGGACAAAAGAGCAGACCAACGCCCACAACGAACCTTTCACATTGGCATCGGGATGCTTCTTGTAATACCAAATCAGCACAATGGCCGGCAAGCAAAGCAGGTTGAGCAAGTGCACGCCAATGGACAACCCCGTCAGGTAGGCGATGAGCACGAGCCAACGGTCGCTATGCGGCTCGTCGGCATGTTCTTCCCATTTCAGGATCAGCCAGAAGACCACAGCCGTAAACAACGAGGAATAGGCGTAGACTTCGCCTTCGACGGCACTGAACCAGAACGTGTCGCTAAAGGTGTAAACCAAAGCGCCCACCAATCCGCTCCCCATGATGGTGATGAGCCGGGCTGTGGTCATTTGCGCATAGTCGGGACACACCAACCGGCGCGTCAAATGCGTGATACTCCAGAAAAGGAACAAAATGCACCCCGCACTCATCAGGGCCGACATGGTGTTCACCATCCGGGCTACCTGCGAAGGGTCACTGGCGAATTGTGAAAAAAGGTTGGCCGTGAGCATGAAGAAAGGTGCGCCGGGGGGATGGCCTACTTCCAGCTTGTAGCCGGTGGTGATAAACTCCGGACAGTCCCAGAAACTTGCGGTAGGCTCAATCGTGGAGCAATAAACCCACGCAGCGATGGCAAACGTGATCCAACCCAAAAGGTTGTTCACCAGCTTGAACTGTTTCATTGTTTTGTGTCTATTTTGTTTATGATAAATTCACTCGAAATGCAAAGTTAATAACTATTTCCATTCCAAACGGTCATTTCGCATATGGCAACCACCCTTGTCCGCCTTTTTAACTTTGTTTGTGACATTTTAGTACCCTGTGGGGATAGTTCCCGTGCCCGATCAAGTCTATCGGACAATTGAATTTCTCTTCCAACCAGCCTTCGGGAAGTTCCGTATCAGGATGATAGTCGAGAGTTTCGTTGACACAAGCGATGGTGCGCACGTTCTGGAGCACGGAACCCAGGTCGTGGCTCACAAGGATGATGGCACATTCGCGGTTGATGTCGTCCAACAACTGATAAAGTTGGGTCTCGAAACGCTTATCAATATAAGTGCTCGGCTCATCCAAAATGACCACATCCGGCTCAGCCACAATGGCGCGGGCCAGCAAGGCACGCTGCAACTGCCCGCCGCTAAGAGTGCCTATCGGACGCCGGGAAAGGTCTTCCAGCCCCATGCGGCGGAGCATGGCCTGCACGGCGGCATGCGCTTGGGCTGGATAAGGCCGCCAAGCCCTCTTCCTCAAGCCGGAAAGCACGACTTCATAAACCGAAATGGGAAAGTCGCGGTCGATCCGGTTGTATTGCGGCAAATAGCCCATACGGATAGACGGCACGGGCTGCCCGCCATGATAGAACACCAGCGTGCCCGACAAGGGCTTCTTCAATCCAAGAATGGTTTTCACCAGCGTGGTCTTCCCTCCTCCGTTCGGACCGATTACGCCGAGGAAATCACACTCGTAAACCGTCAGGTCGATGTCACGCAACACTTGCTTGCGCCCATAACCGGCACAAACTTTCCGAAGTTCGATCAAAGGTTCTTTTTCCATACATCATATGTCCTTTCCCACGGAATCCGCCGTGAATACGTCTTTTACATCCCCACAAACATGCATGCCGCGTCATCGGATCCTCATTCCATGCCTTCCGCCATGGGACGGCCATCGGCAGCCTTCCCGCTTAGCGCACGGGCAATCCTCAACATTTCAACAGGCCAGTCATAAGCAAGGGGATTGACCGTGACGACGCTTGCTCCCGCCTCCCGGGCAATGAGTGCGGCATTCTTCCGGTCAAACTCCTGCTGCACGAGAACCGTGCGCACCCCCTGTGCCTTGCAAAGCTCCACCAGACGGACCACTTGAGACGGAGACGGTTCCTTTCCATCCGTCTCAATGGCGAACTGGACCAGCCCATAGTCGCGTGCAAAATAAGTGAGCGCAGGATGATAGATGAGAAACGCCTTGGACGGCAACCCGGCCGTCAGGGCGCGGATGCTGTCGTCCACCGTCTGAATCTCTGCCAATGTGGCTTGCAAGTTGGCGCGGAAAACAGCGGCATGAGCCGTGTCAAGCCGGCAAAGAGCAGCACACACGTTTTGCGCCATCACAGCCATGTTGCGGGGTGAAGTCCACACATGCGGATCTGCCGCATTCTCCGCACGACCCTGACCGCACGCACCGGACAAGGGAGCGATGCCTTCAGCCGCACGGACAAACGTCACACGTGGGGCGCCCTGCCGGAACTTTTCCAGCCACACACGCTCAAAACCCAGTTCCCCCACACAGAAGTAAGCCGTACTTCCGCCGAGCCGCATCATCTGCTCCGGCGTCGGTTCGTAAGTCTCCGGGCTACTGCCTTTCGGCACGAGGGTGACCACACGGAAAACATCGCCGGCTACCCGCTGTGTCACGTAACGTAACGGCTCGATAGACACCATGAGGGTCTTCTCGCCAGCGTCGGTGCCGCCCGCCGGCTTACATCCTGTCCACAAACCGATGAGACAGGACACCACAATCCACAAATACCAATAACGTTTCATTGGGCTTTCAGAATAAAGTGACGGTATAGACCAAGATTGCATAACGAGAAAACTTTCCAAGCGTGATGGAGAACAAACAGATGAGCCAATTCGCCCGCATGAATCCCAACGCCACCGAAATGGCATCCCCCACGACAGGCACGAAACAAAGGAATCCGCCCACCCATGCGCCTTTACGCTCCATCCAACGCTGTGCGCGTTCCATCTTTTCCCTTTTCACATGCAAGTATTTCTCAATCCACTCAATACGCCCCAGCCGTCCGATGCTATAATTAAACATGCTTCCGGCCACGTTGCCTGCCGTGCCCCACAACAACAAAGGAAACGGAGAAAGTCCGGCCACCTGCAGCCCGACCATGACCGCCTCAGAACTGAACGGAAAAACACTGGCCGCAAGAAAAGCTGCCAAGAACATGCCCCAATAGCCATACTGTATTAAAAGATCGACAAACGCATCCATAAGCCGGAAAGTGCCAAAGCACACAAAATGAAAAGAGATATGACAAACAAGGAATTGGAGAAACGACTACCCGTCAAGGCAAAATAATGAGCAAGAAGCGGAGCGGAATTCATAAGCAACAAGGCGAAAAGCACCGTGAAACGAGCCGGTTGCAAAGCCATAAAAGCCACAATAAGCAATTCCTGGACCATGAGAAAACGAAGCAACATGCGCGTGCGTATCTTGTCGTTGAAACTGGTGCGGGCACAATGAACTGCAGCCACCAACGACAAAAGAATCACCCAAATCGCGAAGCCCAACTGAAAGCCGTTGAGATGCTGATAACTTTCCACTTGCAACCGCTGGAAATCGACCAAATCCGCAAAATGCGCCACAAAGCGGCCTACCTCGCCCGCATAAAGCTCATAACCCGCCACGAACCAGTAAGGCAATAAGACTCCTACGACAGCCGCCCAAAACGTGCGCCAAGTCAATGAACGGAAATAAATGGCGGCATAACACAAATAGAAAGGCACAAAAAAGAGCAATTGCGGAAAAAACAAACTGCCGATACTAAGGCACAAAAAGGAATGGAACAACGGAGACACCGCGTCCGTCCGCTGGTAGGACCTGAACAGCAAATTGTAAGAAGCCAACATCGCGCAAGCCGCCACCGTAGCAGGCTGCCACGCATGCAGGCTGTAAGCGGCTCCCATCATGGCAACATACGTGGCCGGTGTCAGCAAGCTACGGACACGCACAAGCGAATTGGCATTGCCGGTCTCCATCCACAGATAAGCCGTCAGTCCGCACAAGAGCCAACCTCCCAGCATGGCAGACGTGAATACCCCTTCCGCACACCACAAGAGAGTGGATAACAAGGCGGCGACGGGCAGCGTGTAACCGCTCGTCGCCACTTTGTTTTGGAACCTGTTTTTCCGCATCATGCTTACAAGTCTTGCCCGATGTCTGAGCGGAAATATTTCTTCTCAAAATTGATTTTCCGTGCCTGTTCGAAAGACAGCTTCAAAGCCTCATCCTTGTCTCGGCCATAGGAACTGACGGCAATAACCCGTCCTCCGGCCGTCACCACCTGTCCGTCTTTCCATGCCGTGCCGGCATGGAAGACAATGCTGTCCGTCACATTTTCAATGCCCGTAATGGGGAAACCTTTTTCATAAGCCTCCGGATAACCACCCGACACCAACATGACACACACGGCACTGCGGTCATCGATTTCCAATGTCCGCTGATCCAGATCGCCTTGGGCCACGCCTTCCAACAAGTCGACCAAGTCGCTCTTGATGCGCAACATGACACTCTCCGTTTCCGGATCGCCCATGCGGACATTATATTCAATGACCTTCGGATCGCCATCCACGTTGATCAATCCGAAAAAGATGAATCCCTTATAGTCAATGCCCTCTTCTGCCAGGCCTTCCACCGTCGGACGGATGATGCGGTCTTCCACCTTGCGCATCCATTCAGGCGTGGCAAACGGCACGGGCGACACGCTTCCCATACCGCCCGTGTTCAAACCGGTGTCGTGCTCCCCGATGCGTTTGTAGTCTTTTGCTTCCGGAAGAATCTTATAATGCCGACCGTCGGTCAGGATAAAAACGGAACATTCCACACCGCTCAAGAATTCTTCAATGACCACCGACGAAGAAGCCGATCCAAACATGCCGCCCAGCATCTCCTTCAACTCCCTGCGGGCTTCTTCCAATGTGGGCAAAATAAGCACACCCTTCCCGGCACACAACCCGTCAGCCTTCAACACATAAGGAGCGCTCAGGGTTTCGAGGAACTTCAACCCGTCCTCCAGGGTTTCGCTGGTGAAAGTGCGGTAAGCGGCCGTCGGGATACTGTGACGCTGCATGAAGCCTTTGGCAAAATCCTTACTTCCCTCCAACACGGCGCCTTGCCTGGACGGGCCGATCACGGGAATATCCTTCAGCCGTTCATCCTGTTTGAAGAAGTCATACACGCCTTTCACCAAAGGGTCTTCCGGCCCGACCACCACCATCTGGATCTCATGACCGAGCACGAAATCTTTGATGCCTTCAAAGTCATCGGCCTTGAGAGGCACATTCTGCCCCACCACGGCGGTTCCCGCGTTGCCGGGGGCAATATAAAGTTTCTCCACCTTCTTGCTTTGGGCCATTTTCCAAGCCAAGGCATGTTCACGCCCTCCACCGCCTAAAAGTAATATGTTCATCTCGTTTTCTCCTATTTTATTTCAGGTAATCTTCAAAATATTGTGTGATGCGTTCATGCAGATGCACGCGGTCGGTACCCATCATGTTGTGCTCGTCGCCCGGATAGACAAAGAAGTCCGGCTGCGTACCGGCATCAATGCAGGCCCGCATAAACGACAAGGAATGTTGCGGCACGCAAACCGGGTCATTATAACCAATGATGATTTGCAGTTTGCCTTTCAGGTTGCCGGCCTTCAGGCGCAAGTTGCTGCCTTCGTAACCGTCGGGATTGGCTTGCGGCGTGTCCATATAACGCTCCCCGTACATGGCCTCATAATATTGCCAGTCTATGACCGGGCCGCCGGCCACGCCCACCTTGAACACGTCAGGATAAGTCAGCATCAGGTTGGTGGTCATGAAACCGCCAAACGACCATCCATGCACGCCAATCCGTCCCGCATCCACGTAAGGCAGCGATTTCAGGAATTTCACTCCCTCCATCTGGTCTTTCATCTCCTCCTCCCCGAGATGACGGAACGTGACATTCTCAAAATCCAACCCGCGGTTGTCCGAGCCGCGGTTGTCAAGGATGAATAACAAATATCCCTTCTGCGCCATATAGATTTCCCATCCACGGGCCAGATAATTGCGGCTGGCCTCCACGTTGTGGGCATGCGGGCCGCCATACACATAAATGACCGTAGGATATTTCTTCGTGGCATCAAAACCCACCGGCTTCACCATGCGATAATAAAGGTCTGTCACGCCATCGGCCGCCTTGATACTGCCACAGCTGATTTCCGGCACGGCATATCCCTTCCACGGGTCTTCCGCATCAAGCAGATTCAGGCACCTTCCCTTACGGGTAGAAACAAGATTCACCCGCCGCACCACGGTAGGAGAAGAATAGGTGTCCAACAAGTATTTTCCACTTTCGCTCAAGCTGGCATAATGCACGCCGTCCCCCTCATCCAACAGGGTGCGACGGCCGTCCTTGAGCGCCACCTTATAAAGATTGGTCTGCAAGGGGTGGCGTTCGTTGCTGCCAATCAACAGGCTCTTGCTTTCCCGGTCAAAGCCGAGCACTTCCTTCACCACCCATTTGCCGGATGTCAGCGGGCTAACCTTCACCCGCTCGCGACAGGTTCCCCCGTTGGCTGTCTGCCGTTCGTCCCCGTCCTGCGGAACAGCCAGGTCAAACAAATAAAGGTGGTTGTAACCATCGCGCTGGCTTTGATAAAGGAACTTGGAATGGTCCCAAGGCAAAAACACCAATCCGTGTTGCGGCTCCACATACTTGGGGTGGGTTTCCTCATAGAGGATCCCTTCTTTTTTCCCCGTAACAGCATCGTAACAGGCCAGTTCCGCATGGTTCTGGTCTCGGTTCAGTTCTATCATATAGATTTTGCGCCCGTCGGGACTCCAGCTGATATTGGTGAAATAGCGGTCGGCCGGATCACCGGCCTGGAGCCAGACGGTCTGCTCCGTGGACGGGTCAAACACCCCGACGGTCACATTATGCGTTTTCTCGCCGGCCATGGGATATTTGCACGAATATGTGGTGGCGATGCGTGTGGTGATGTCCACCTGCGGATAGTCGGGCACCATGCTCTGGTCCATCCGGTAGAAAGCCAGCTTCCGCCCGTCCGGGCTCCAGAAAGTGCCCTTCGTGATGCCGAATTCATTGCGGTGCACCGCCTGCCCGTACACAAGATCATCGCTTCCGTCGGTCGACACCGCCACGGTTTTTCCGTCCGTCCCCCTGACGACATACAAGTTCTGTGCTTTCACGAAGGCCAGGCTTCCGGTGGCTTCTGCCCGGTCCAAAGCCCCTGCGCCGGCAGGGTAAGTCTGTTCATAGACTTTCTCCCCTTTCCTAAAGTCGACCACCACATAGGTCCGCGTAGGAGTTCCGTCGGCCTGCGGACGGCCCGACACGGTAACAGCCACATAGGGCAATCCCGGTTTCGGGAAAGACACGTTGTAGCAACTGCGCACCCACGGCTTGCCGGCCGGTGCCCCCAGCCATTGATTGAGCTGTTCCAGCGTGAACAGGACTTCCCGTTTCCCGTTGTCCACGTCAATCTCCCAGCAACTGTCGATCCGGGTTTCGACGCAACGGTCTCCCCACCACTCCGCGTAAAGGCTCTGAGGCTGCAATTGGGAAAACGTGCGCCCTCCGGGCAACAAGTCGTCCAAAGAAAAGCTCTTCTTTCCTTGCGCCGCGAGCAACAGAGGCAAAAACATAAGCCACAACAAAAAATCAGTCCTCTTCCTCATACCGGCTGTTCCTCCGCTCTTTCTGAAAAGGCTTCCTGCCACGGTCAAAGCCGCCTTGGCGGTCGCGCCCGAAGCTCTGGCGGTCACGGCCATTCCACCGCGGCTCACGGTCATAATCCCGCCGGTCGCGTCCATAGTCTTCGCCGTCGCGCCCATAATCCCGCCTGTCACGCCCGAAGGGCTTCTCGTCACGCCTGGAGAATCTCCGTTCCCGGTCTTCTTTCCCCCAGCGGTTGGCCGGGCGCCCCCCGCGCAAACGGTCGTCACGGTCGTCAAAGCCGCGCCCCCTCACGCGATAGTCCTCGCTCTCGTCCTCGTCTATCGCCTTTTTAAATTCACGGTGCATTTTGAAGCGGCGTTTCTCAGCCATCTGCTTCCGCTCCTCCTCGGTCTTCAGCTCGCCGCCTTCCGCCCTCATGTCCTTGTATTTCCCGCTAAATATCTGATATTTGCGGAACTCGCACTCCAGCGAGCCATTGAACAACGGAATCTTGAACGAGGGTTTCAATCCGATCTGGTCAAAGCACTCCTCCCGGTAGCTCAAAATCCAGGCCTCATTGTCCTGGAACTGGTGTTTCAGCCGTTCGCCAATCGCGCGGTACAGCCCCAACAGGTCCGGGGCGGAAATGCGCTCCCCGTAGGGCGGGTTGGTGATCATGATGCTCTTTTCTGCCGGTTGCGTGAATTGGCGGAAATCCTGCTGGGCGATTTCTATCTCTTTGCCCAACCCGGCGGCCTTCACGTTGCGCACGGCGATTTCCACCGCATTCCGGTTGATGTCGTAACCATAGATCTTGTGTGTGAACTCCCGTTCCTGCGAATCGTCGTCATAGATGCGTTCGAAAAGCCCCTTGTCGAAATCCGGCCACTTC
Source organism: uncultured Paraprevotella sp. (assembly GCA_944321975.1). Classification (GTDB taxonomy): domain Bacteria; phylum Bacteroidota; class Bacteroidia; order Bacteroidales; family Bacteroidaceae; genus Paraprevotella. Next base: position 26,434 of record CALUNJ010000006.1, on the reverse strand, counting down.
TCGAAAGCATATTCCTTGCGGAACACGCCGGGGGCAATGCCGCGGGCGATGAGGGCGGCCTCGATGGGAATGGTGCCCGACCCGCACATGGGGTCGACCAGGTCACACTCCCCGTGCCAGCCCGTGAGCAAGATCATGCCGGCGGCCAGCACTTCGTTCAGCGGGGCTTCCACCGACTCCTGCCGGTAGCCGCGGCGGTGCAACGACTCGCCGGAACTGTCCAACGAAAGCGTGCAGTCGTTCTCCGCGATGTGGATGTTCAGTTGCAAGTCCGGATTCGTCACGCAGATATTGGGGCGCGTGCCCGTCTTCTCACGGAAAAAATCCACGATGGCATCCTTCACCTTGTAGGCCACGAACTTGCTGTGGCGGAACTCTTTGGAGAACACCACTGAATCCACGGCAAAGCTCGTCTCGCCGGTCAGATACTCCGTCCAGTCGATCGCCTTGACCGCGTTATATACTTGATCGGCGGATTCCGCCTTGAAATGCTTGATGGGTTTCAGGATGCGGATAGCTGTGCGCAGGGCAAAGTTCGCACGGTACATCATTTCCTTGTCGCCGGTGAAAGACACCATTCTGTGTCCCGTCTGGACATTGTTTGCCCCCAGTTCGGTCAGCTCTTTGGCCAAGACCTCTTCCAATCCTTGGAAAGTCTTGGCGATGAGTTCAAATTCGGTTTCCATTGTGTGTGATTTCGTTCGATGGATGCTTGTTTTGTTTATTTATAGAGATATTTTTCCTATTTGTATTTCTTCTGCACGAGGCGCGCGCCGGCCGGCACGTCCTCCGTCACCCAGATGTTGCCCCCGATCGTGGCGCCGCGCCCCACGGTGATGCGCCCCAGGATGCTGGCGTTGGAATACACGATCACCTCGTCCTCCAAAATGGGATGGCGCGGAATGCCCTTCATGGGATGCCCGTTCTCGTCCAGCGGGAAGCTCTTGGCCCCGAGCGTCACGCCCTGGTAGAGCTTCACGTGGTTGCCGATGATGCAGGTGGCCCCGATCACCACCCCCGTACCGTGGTCGATGGTGAAGTGATGGCCGATCTGCGCCGCCGGATGGATGTCGATCCCCGTTTCCGAATGGGCCATTTCGGTGATGATGCGCGGAATCAGGGGCACGCCGAGCAGGAGCAGCTCATGGGCCACGCGATAATTCGCCAACGCCTTGATCACGGGATAACAGCTGATGATCTCGCCGTAGGATTCGGCCGCGGGGTCGCCGTTGTAGGCCGCCTCGACATCGGTGGCCAGCACGCGCCGCAACGCCGGAAGCCGGCCGACGAACCGGCCGGAAAGCTCGATGGCCTTCTCACGCTTATCCCCGCTTCCCGCATGGCCGGGCGCGCCGTCGCCATCGTCTGCCGCAAAACAAAGTCCGGCATGGATTTGTTCGGCCAGCAGGCCGTGAAGACGCTCGACATTGACCCCTATATGATAGGCCAAGGTATGCGAATTGACCGTGGACTTCCCGTAAAATCCCGGGAAAAGGATGGCACGGCACAACTCGATGACCTCGCGCAACACCTTCCCCGAAGGGAGCGGGTCGCCGTCTTTATGTTCATGGAACAAGCCTTTCAAGGAAGAACTTTCGGACAATTCCGTGACCGTTTGTGCCAAAAGATGCGTGAAGTTCTGTGGACTCATCAATTTTTGAAATGTGTGACATTCTCTGTGCAAAGATAAGAAAAGTTAAACAAATCAGGCATTCTTCCTAAAAAAAATGCCTGATTATTTGCCAAACAGGGCGGTTTGCCGCTACGCACGCATCTTTTCAAGCCTGCCGCCCGCTTTTCACGAGTTTATAGAGCTTGTCGCTCGGCCGGATCTTATCGGGCACCTTGAACGACACCCGCATGCCTTTGCCCACGGTCTCCACGGGCTGCAGGTCATGGCGCACTTCCTCCAGCTCCAGGTATAAGGCCCCGGTGGTGGGGCCGGTGACCAGCAGCTTGTCGCCCACGCTCATTTCGGCGGCTTCGACCTGGAATTCCCCCACTCCGAGCTTGGAGAAGTATTTGACGGCCTTGCCCACATACACTTTCTTCTCCGTGGCCGACGAGCCGTAGTTCTTCGACCATTCTCCCAGCTTTTGTCCCAGATAATATCCGTCCCAGAAACCGCGGTTGAACACCCGCGCCAGCCGTTCGTCCCAGTCCTCCTTCTTCGCCTCGGTGAAAGTGCCGTCCAACACGCTTTGGATGGCTTCACGGTAGCAGCTCACCACCGTGTGGACATATTCAGGCCCGCGCGCGCGCCCTTCTATCTTGAACACCCGCACGCCGGCTTCCATCATGCGATCCATGAAGCGGATGGTCTTCAGGTCTTTGGGGCTCATGATGTACTTGTTGTCGATTTCAAGTTCCAGGTCCGAGTCGCGGTCCTTCACCAGGTAGGCCCGGCGGCACACTTGCATGCACTCTCCCCGGTTGGCTGACCGCCCCGTGTTGTCCAGGCTCAAGTAGCATTTCCCGCTCACGGCCATGCAAAGCGCGCCGTGGCAGAACATTTCGATGCGCACCGGCCCGCCGCCGGGCCCGCAAATGCGCTGCGCCTCTATCTGGCGGTGGATCCCGGCCACCTGCTGCAGGTTCAACTCGCGGGCCAGCACCACCACGTCGGCAAACTGCGCATAGAATTTCAACGCCTCGACATTGCTGATGTTCAGCTGGGTGGACAAGTGCACTTCCTGCCCCACCTCGCGGCAGTAAGCCAGCACCGCCACGTCCGATGCGATCACGGCCGAGATGCCCGCTGCCTTGGCCGCGTCGACGATGGTGCGCATCAGCGCCAGATCCTGGTCGTAGATGATCGTGTTCACGGTCAGATAGCTTTTCACCCCTTGTGCGTCACACGTGCGGGCTATCTCCTTCAGGTCGTCGAGGGTGAACGTGCTGGCCGAATGTGCCCGCATGTTCAGGTTCTCGATGCCGAAGTACACCGAGTCCGCCCCGGCCTTCAGCGCGGCCGCCAACGATTCGGGCGAGCCGGCCGGCGCCATGATTTCAAAATCGTTTCTTGTCATGCCAATGGATTTTGACTGCAAAGATACGTCCTTTTCCCCGACATGCCGCGGAAGCGGATGTCTTTTTTGCCGTTTTCCTTTTCTCTTTTGCCCGGCTTGACGTATCTTTGCATCCATGAAAATTGGAAACTTGGAATTTGGGCCTTATCCGGTGTTCCTCGCCCCTATGGAGGACGTGACGGACATCGGCTTCCGCCTGCTGTGCAAACGCCTGGGGGCCGCCATGGTGTATTCCGAATTCGTGGCGGCCGACGCCTTGGTGCGCATGGTCAACCGCAGCCTCGAGAAACTGGCCGTGTGCGACGACGAACGCCCGGTGGCCATTCAGATTTACGGCAAGGAACCCGGCCCGGTGGCCGACGCCGCCCGCATCGTGGTGGAACGCGCGCATCCCGACGTGCTCGACCTGAACTTCGGCTGCCCGGTGAAGCGGGTGGCCGGCAAAGGAGCCGGGGCGGGACTGCTGCAGGACATTCCCAGGATGCTGGCCATCACGCGCGCCGTGGTCGAGGCCGTGCCCGTGCCGGTCACGGTGAAGACCCGCCTGGGATGGGACGAGGGCAGCAAGGTGATTGTCGACTTGGCCGAACAACTGCAGGACTGCGGCATCCAAGCCCTCACGATCCATGGCCGCACCCGCGCGCAGATGTACACGGGGGAAGCCGACTGGACGCTTATCGGCGAGGTGAAGCGCAACCCGCGGATGAAGATTCCCGTCATCGGCAACGGCGACATCACGTCGCCCCAACGGGCGCGGGAGTGTTTCGAACGCTACGGAGTGGACGCCGTCATGGTGGGGCGCGCCACCTTCGGCCGCCCGTGGATTTTCAAGGAAATCATGGACGGACTGTGTCCCGGGCAGGTCGCGGCGGAACAAGCCGTGCGGAGCGATTATCCGCCCATGAGCGACGACTGGAAAATCGACGTACTCAAGGAACAAGTGCTCACCAGCGTGCGCCGCATCGACGAGTACCGGGGCATCCTCCACAGCCGCCGCCATTTGGCCGCCTCGCCGGTGTTCAAGGGCATTCCCAATTTCCGCGAGACCCGCATCGCCATGCTGCGGGCCACCACCGTGGACGAACTGTTCTCCATCATCGAGCAGGCACGGGAAGCCGTGAGGAAAAACAAAGAGGCTTCCGCATGAGAACCGCGGGGATCCCTCCCCGCACGGCGGATTCCGCCCGTGTCGCACACCCGAGGAAAGACGGCAGGCTACGCTCAAATCCATAAAGATATTTCAAAGCCTCATGCGGCTTAACCGCCCTCGCCGGGCAAACAGTATCCAACCTGCAATCCACGGAACCACAAGCACCTGATTTCCAGAAGGAATAAACAGTCCCTGAAATACAGGGATTTCTCTCAAGCGATTCACATTTTTTTCTCAAGCGAGAAATTATTTTTTCTCAAGCGAAAGAAAAATATGACTCAAGCGAACCGGAAATCCCCCGCCTCCCCGCGCCTTTCTCCCGCCATCCGGGCCTCTCAAAATGTAAAGTGTGCAGGCATATGGCAGGTACGGCGTGAGCAATGTACATCCCACGCTTACTTCTTGGAGCCATGCGTGAGGTTAAACAAAAAATCCCGCCAAAGCCTTCCGGCTCTCCGGGATTCCTTTTTTGTCCGTCCTCGGAAAGGAGAAGCTGTTTACGCTTCATCCTCGTCCAACGACTCGGCATATTCCATTTCACCCTGCACCACCCACAAGACATCATCGGGCAGGTACTCGCCCATCTTGTCTTTCCGGGCTTGGCGGATGACATAGTCCACCACTTTTTCCTGGTCGATCTCAATGAATCCGTCATGGTCTGGCGTTTCGTCCAAGACCCCGCTTTGGGCATAATACTCCACAATCACGTCCAAAAAGTAATAAAGTTCCTCATCCGTGAACTTGTCTTTCACTTCCTGGGGCAGGTAATTCTTGATAAACGCCACCGTGCGGGCATCGTCTTCCGCGTCCTGCAGGAGTTCCTGTTCAAAACTGTCCATGGCTTCGTTTCTTTTTAGAGAATGGCTTTCAACTTGTCTTCGAACACGCTCTTGGGAGCCGCGCCGACTTGCTTGTCGACCACCTGCCCGCCTTTGAGGAACAACACGGTAGGCACATTGCGTATGCCGAAACGCATCGCCAGCCCGTCGTTCTCCTCCACGTCGCATTTTCCGATGACGGCCTTGTCCTTGTATTCTTCAGCCAACGCCTCGATATCCGGCCCGATTTTCTTGCACGGGCCACACCACGTAGCCCAGAAATCCACCACCACGGGCTTGCCTGAAGCCACCAATTCCTCAAAATTAGAATCTGTAATCGCTAATGCCATTTTATTTCCTTTTTAAGAGTTTGTTACTGCGGACAAATTTACTAATTTATTTTATACGACAAGGCGGGTTTGCTCTGAATATAGGAAATTAAATCCTTTTTAACGGAAACCTTCGCCTGCTTGGATTGCATGGTCAGATTCATCTGTCCCAAAGGATCGAGGATGTGAAAATAAAGGTCAGTCTTGCCCGGCGAATCCTTCACGATGTCCGCCAAAGAGAGCACCGTGTCTTCGTCGAGCGCGTCCAAGGCCACCGTGATGGTGATCCGCTCCACGAGCGTGTCCTTCACATCGGCCAGGAAGTCAATGCGCCCGATGCGCAGTTCAAGTTTGGAAGGATCCCACTGTTTGGGCTGGCATTTGGCCGTAATATACAAGGTGTTCCCCACGTCCATGTAAGACCCCCACGTGGGCCAGTCCTGTCCGAAAAGAGCCAGCTCATAGGACCCGCTGTAGTCTTCCAGCGTGACGATGCCATAAGGCTTTCCGGTCTTTGACACCCCCTTGCGCACCCCCGTCACCATGCCGCCCAACGTGAGGTCCATATTGGCAAACGGCGCAAGCTCCTTCAAATCGGCCATGTGGGCGTTGCAAACGTTTTGCAATATCACGGCAAACTCATCCAACGGATGGGCCGAAAGATAAATGCCCACCAGCTCGCGCTCCTTGTTGAGGCGCTCGAGCGCGCTCCAAGGTTCGGCCTGGGGGATTTCCGGCGTGGCGATCTCCACCATCTCCATGTCGCCGAAAAGGGAATTCAGGGCCGTGCCTTTGTCGGTCTGGTAACGCACCCCGTAGCGCACCAGGGACTCGATGAACGTTTCCCCCTTGCTGTTCTGCGCGAAGAACTGCTCCCGCGTGATGCCCTTGAAGCAGTCGAACGCGCCCGAAAGCACGAGGCTTTCCACGTTGTTCCGCTTCACCGAGCTGTTCGGCACCCGCTGGATGAAGTCGAAGATATCCTTATAAGGGCCGTTTTCCTCGCGCTCCTTCACGATGGCGTCCACCGCCGAGTCGCCCAGCCCCTTGACCGCTCCAAGCCCGAAACGGATGTTGCCGTCCTCATCCACGCTGAACGTGCGGCGGCTGACATTCACATCGGGTCCCAAAGTGTTGATGCCAATGCTCTTGCATTCGCTCATCAACTTCGTGATGTCGCTGATGTTCGCCAGGCTTCGGCTCATGACGGCCGCCATATATTGCGCCGGGAAGTTGGCCTTCAGGTAGGCCGTCTGATAGGCCACCCAGGAATAGCACGTGGCATGGCTCTTGTTGAAGGCATACGAGGCAAACTTCTTCCAGTCGGCCCAGATTTTCTCCAGGATCTTCGGGTCATGGCCGTTCTTCTTCCCTCCCTCGATGAATTTGGGATACATGTGGTTCAGTTTCTCAATCAGCTTCTTCCCCATCGCCTTGCGGAGCGTGTCGCTCTCGCCGCGGGTGAAATTGGCCAACTGGCGGGAAAGCAGCATGACCTGCTCCTGGTAGACCGTGATGCCATAAGTGTCCTTCAGGTATTTCTCCATGCAGGGAATATCGTACTCCACAGGCTTACGCCCTTGCTTGCGGTCGATGAAGTCGGGAATGTAATCCATCGGCCCCGGGCGGTAGAGCGCATTCATGGCAATCAGGTCCTCGAAGGTGGAAGGTTGCAGCTCGCGCAGATATTTCTGCATGCCGGGCGACTCAAACTGGAAAGTGCCGATGGTGCGCCCGTCGCAATACAGGCGGTAAGTCGCCGGATCGGTGATGTCCAGCGTGTCCACGTCGATGTCCATGCCCAAGCTGTCTTTGATGTTAGCCTGGCATTCCTTGATGATGGACAAGGTTTTCAGGCCCAGGAAGTCCATCTTGATCAGGCCCGTGTCCTCGATGACCGAACCTTCATACTGCGTGCAGCGGAGCTTCTCGCCCGTTTCCTTGTCTTCCGCCGTGCTGACCGGAACCCAGTCGGACACGTCGTCGCGGCAGATAATCACCCCGCAGGCATGCACGCCCGTGTTGCGCACATTGCCTTCCAGCATGCGTGCATAACGGATGGTGTCGCGCAGCAGGGGATTGGGCGAAGCCTCGGCCTGTTGCAGTTCAGGGATGCAGGCGATGGCATTCGGCAGATTCATCTTGCGCGGCTTGCCGTTCTCGTCTTCCGGGAGCTTGTCCGGAATGAGTTTGCACAAGCCATTGGAAATGTCCAGCGGGAGTTTCTCCACACGCGCCACGTCCTTGATGGCCAATTTCGTCGCCATTGTGCCATAGGTGATGATGTGCGCCACCTTTTCTTCCCCATATTTCTGCGTCACCCAGCTCAGCACCTTGCCGCGCCCGTCGTCGTCAAAGTCCACGTCGATATCGGGCAACGAGATGCGGTCGGGGTTCAGGAATCGCTCAAACAGCAGGTCATAAGCAATAGGGTCGATTTTCGTGATCCCCAGGCAATAGGCCACGGCGGAGCCTGCAGCCGACCCGCGCCCGGGGCCCACAGACACGTTCAACTCGTGGCGGGCCGCATTGATATAGTCCTGCACGATGAGGAAGTAGCCGGGAAAACCCATCGTTTTCATCACGTGCAGCTCAAAGTTGATGCGTTCGCGCACATGGTCAGGCAGGGGGTCGCCATAGAGCTTGACCGCTCCCGCATAAGCCAGCTTGGCCAGGTAGTCGGCCTCCAGCTTCAACCGGTAGAGCTTGTCGCACCCTCCCAGCTTTCTCACCTTTTCCTGGGCCTCTTCTTCGCTCAGCACCACATTTCCGTTCTCATCCCGCGTGAACTCTTCGAACAAGTCCTGGTCGGTATATTTCTTGCGGTATTCCTCCTCCGTGCCAAACTCCTCGGGAATGGAAAAGTTAGGCATGATGGGCGCATGGTCGATGCTGTAGAATTCCACTTGGTCACAGATGTCACACGTGTTGGCCATCGCCTCCGGCACGTCGGCGAAGATTTCATTCATTTCCGCCCGAGTCTTGAACCATTCCTGCTTGGAATAGAGCATGCGCTTGGGGTCGTCCAAATCACGGTTCGTGCTCAGGCAAATCAGCCGGTCGTGCGCCTCCGCGTCTTCCTCGTTCACGAAGTGGCAGTCATTGGTACAGACCAGCTTCACGCCATACTTCCTTGCCAACTTCATCAGTTCCGCATTGGCGCGCTGCTGCAAGGGATACGTCTCCCGGTTGGCGCGCTGGTTGGGGTCTTTCACCTCGTGACGTTGCAATTCCAAATAGTAATTATCCCCAAAGACCCGTTTATACCATCGGACAGCTTCCTCCGCTCCTTCCAGGTCGCCGTCCAATATCTTGCGCGGCACCTCTCCGGCAATGCAGGCGGAACAAACAATCAGCCCTTCGCTGTGCGCCTCCAATTCCTCGCGGTCCGTGCGGGGACGGGTGTAGAAGCCTTCAGTCCACGCCTTCGACACCAGCTTGACCAGGTTATGATAGCCTTTCTCGTTCTTGGCCAGCACGATCAGATGGTAACGCCGCCCGTCCTTGTCCTTATCCATCTGGTACAGGCGGCGGGGAGCCACGTACATCTCACAGCCGAATATGGGCTTGAACAACCGCTTCCGCGCGGCTTCCAATTCCGTGCGTGCCGTGGCAAGTTGCGCCTCGGGCGAAGGGAAATCCGGCTGTTCCTCAGGCACGAAAACGTCTTCCGGAGGCACGCCTTCCCCGTTCGCCTCCGCCTTCCGCCTCCGTTCTTCGGCCTCTTTCCGCTTCTGGTCCTGGCCATCCAGCCACTCCTTCCGGGCTGCGTCCTCGCCCTTTTCAAGCAAAGCAATGCGTTTTTTCCACGTCTTGATGTCTCCATTCGTCCCGCTGTTCTTTTTCGTGACGTAATTGAAGAACTCTTTGATTCCCATCATGTTGCCATGATCGGTCACCGCCATTCCCCTCATGCCGTCCTTCATGGCCTTATCCACCAGTTTCGGAATGCTGGCCTGACCGTCCAAGATGGAATACTGGGTATGCACGTGAAGATGTACGAAATCCTGCATGTCGAATCAAAATTAAAAGGATAAAAACGAGGTAAAGTTACGTCACCTTGCGGAAAGAAGCAACAGAAGAACTCATTTTTTTATATGAAAGGCTTTTTAAAAGGATATAAACATAAAAATAAAATACAGGATTTTGCTTTTTAACAGAATATAGCTACCTTTGTCCACTAATACAAGGGAAAGCTCCATGGGACGCAAATTGAACAAACTAAAGAAAATCAGACTACACCGGGAAGGCACCCACACGCTGATTGCAGGTGCCGTCGCCTTGCTGTTGCTCAATGCAGGCGTCTATTACGCTTTTGAAAGTAAAATCCCGTTCTATATCCTGCTCGTCATCTGCGCGGTCGTCTACTTTATCGTGGTGAATTTCTTCCGCTGCCCCATACGCCGGTTTGAAGGAGACACGGAAAATGTCGTGGTCGCACCGGCCGACGGCAAGGTGGTCGTGGTCGAGGAAGTGGATGAAAACGAATATTTCCATGACCGGCGCATGATGGTCTCCATTTTCATGAGTCTGACCAACGTGCATGCCAATTGGATTCCAGTGGACGGCACGGTGAAACTGGTGACCCACCAAAACGGCAACTACCACCGCGCCTGGCTTCCCAAAGCCAGCCTCGAAAACGAGCGGTCCACCATCGTCATCGAAACCCCTGACGGCATAGACATCATGGCACGGCAAATCGCAGGTGCCATGGCGCGCCGCATCGTCACCTATCCCCACGCCGGCGAAGACTGCTACATCGACGAACATCTGGGCTTTATCAAATTCGGCTCAAGGGTAGACCTCTACCTGCCCGCCGGCACAAAAGTCAACGTGAAATTGGGACAAAAGACCGTGGGGAACGAGACAGTTATCGCCAAACTTTAAGAAAATCACCCGATTATGGCAAACCTCATCACGCGGCACATCCCCAACAGCATCACTTGCTGCAACCTCATTTCGGGCTGCATGGCTACGGGAGCCGCTTTTTATGGCAACTATGGATGGGCATTCCTGCTGATTTTCATCGGTGCCGTGTTTGATTTCTTCGACGGCATGTCGGCGCGCCTGCTGGGCGTGTCCTCGCCTATTGGAAAAGAACTGGATTCGCTGGCCGATGTCGTGACATTTGGCGTCGCGCCCTCGGCCATGCTCTTTCATCTGTTCCATTTTGTGGTCTACCCGGCTTTCATGGAGCCCTTGCGTGACATTCTCCCCTACACGGCTTTTCTCATCGCAGCTTTTTCCGCACTCCGGCTGGCCAAGTTCAATCTCGACACCCGGCAGACCAGCTCGTTCATCGGCGTGCCCACACCGGCCAACACTTTGTTTTGGGCCTCACTCATCGTAGGCAGTCACGCCTTTTTGGTATCGGAGAAATTCAACGCATTCTTTTTGTTTTTCGCCATGCTCCTGTCGTGTTTCCTGCTCATCGCGGAAATCCCCATGTTCGCCCTGAAATTCAAGAATCTTTCTTGGCGCGACAATAAAATCAAATTCATATTCATCCTCACCTGCATTCCCATGATCATTTTCCTGAAACTCAGTTGTTTTGCCGCCATTATCGCATGGTACGTCGTACTCTCGCTGTTGGCCGCACGCTTCCATTGGAAATGATTATGGCACGATTGTTGTATGCTCCTCAGTAGCAAACCATAAGAAGAACAAGATATAATGAATCCGTTCGGATGTTTATTCGGCATACTGATTGCCATTCTGGCTTTCGTCTTCATCGCTGCCCTCAATATGGCCAAGAAGGTAAAAGACACCATCTCGTCTGCCTTTTCACCCCGCAAGACACAACGGCAGTCTGCTGGCAACGCCTACGACGGCCCCAGAAACGCCACCCACAGCGACGCATCGTCTTCACGCACCTCCTCCCGCAGGCACAAAAAGATCTTCGAGGACAACGAAGGAGAATATGTAGACTTCGAAGAAATCAAATGATCCAGGCCTGAACTTTCTGCGGGCATCACCAAGCAAAAGAAGACAAGCCCTCAACGCCGTTCCTTGAAAAAGGCCTTCATCAAGGCGGCCGCCTCTTCGGCCATGACGCCAGCCACGACTTCCGTGCGCGGATGCAAGGCTGCGGGAGCAAACTTGCGGTAACCGCGCTTCTCGTCCGCCGCACCATAAACCAAGCGTTTCACCTGTGCCCAACCGATGGCACCGGCACACATGACACAAGGCTCCACCGTGACATACAACGTACAATCATTCAGATACTTCCCGCCAATGGAATTGGCTGCCGCCGTGAGCGCCTGCATCTCCGCATGCGCCGTCACGTCGGTCAACGTCTCCGTCAGATTATGCGCCCGCGCCAAGATCCGCCCGCCACAGGCCACCACTGCCCCCACGGGAATCTCACCTTCTTCATATGCCTTTTGCGCCTCTTCAAGTGCCTTCTTCATGTAAAACCCGTCGCTATCCATTGCCTTCTTTTCCGTTTTGGAAAACAAAAATAAGCTTTCCGCAGTTCCCTGCCAACGGATGGGGCAAAGAAAATTCACCCCAACCGCCAAATTTCCCGCAAGCCACGAAAAGCCTCCGTCCGCCACTGCCGGGAACTTTCCGACAACGCTCCCGTTTTACCCGAATTTTATGCGGCCTTTCCGGATATTTTCAATATATTTGCAATACAGAAAACAAAACGAATGGCTGCACACAACGAATTGGGGCTTACCGGCGAGGACTTGGCCACGGCGCATCTGCTGGCTAAAGGTTATGCCATACGCCACAGGAACTGGCGGTGGGGACACCAAGAGCTGGACATAGTGGCGGAAAAAAACCGCACCTTGGTCATCGTGGAAGTAAAAACCCGCCGCAGCACCCTCTACGGCCCACCGGAAGAAGCCCTCACCGCTGAGAAAATACGCCACATCGTGCACACGGCGGAAACCTACGTGAAACGCTACGCGACCGGCCTCCCCGTGCGGTTCGACCTCATCACCGTCGTCGTCAACGACCCGAACGAACCACAGCTGAGACACATCGAGAACGCCTTCCAGGCTCCGCTCTACGGCCACTTTCCGCCTCTTCCCCATTACGATTAATCAAAAAAAGGACTATGGACTACGCACTTTACACGCTGGATGACTCCCCTTGGTTCGAATGGATCCAACTCGCATCTGCCGACTCCACCAACAACTTCCTGAAACATTACCACCCCGTGACCCCCAAGGACATGACCTTGGCCACGGCCGAATACCAGACAGCCGGACGGGGGCAAGCGGGGCATCCGTGGGAATCGGAAACGGGGAAAAACCTGCTGTTCAGCCTGAAAATACACCCGAGAGAGATAAACGCCGCCCGCCAGTTCGTGATTTCCCAGGCCATCGCGCTTGCCGTGTGCGAAACCCTCGCCGAATATGGAGACGGATTCAGCATCAAATGGCCCAACGACATCTATTGGCAGGACCGAAAGATTTGCGGCATGCTCATCGAAAACACTTTGATGGGGCAGCACATTGAAGACTGCATCATCGGGGTGGGACTCAACGTGAACCAGACCGTGTTCAGGAGCGACGCGCCCAACCCCGTGTCGCTCTGCCAAGTCACAGGAAAGACGCACGAAACGGTCTTCATCCTGGCCGCGGTCATCAAACGGTTCAAGAACTTTTGGCAGAAGCTCCAAAAAGAAGACACGGACGAAATCGCGCGACATTACGCTTCCAGGCTCTACCGGCGCGAAGGATTCCACCGCTACGAGGATTCCGACGGTTGCTTTGAAGCGGAGATACACGAAGTGGAGCCATCAGGGCACCTCGTCCTGGCGGACAGAAACGGCCGGCTGAGGCGATATGCCTTCAAGGAAGTGCGCTTTCTCGCGCCGAACGACAAACAAGATTTTTCAAACCTCTAAACACAGTAAGAATCATGGCTAAATTCAAACGCATCCTCCTCAAACTGAGTGGCGAGAGCCTCATGGGAGAACAACGCTACGGCATCGACGAAAAACGTCTGGGTGAATATGCCCAACAAATCAAAGAAGTCCACGACATGGGCGTGCAGATCGGCATCGTCATCGGCGGAGGCAACATCTTCCGCGGACTGACCGGAGCCGGAAAAGGCTTCGACCGTGTGAAAGGCGACCAAATGGGCATGTGTGCCACCGTCATCAACTCCCTCGGCCTGAGCAGCGCATTAGGCGCCATCGGAGTGAAGAGCCGCGTGCTGACAGCCATCCGCATGGAACCCATCGGCGAGTTCTACAGCAAATGGAAAGCCATCGAATGCATGGAAGCCGGCGAAGTGGTCATCATGAGCGGCGGCACGGGGAATCCTTACTTCACCACAGACACCGGCTCCTCGCTGCGCGGCATTGAAATCGAAGCCGACGTGATGTTGAAGGGCACCCGCGTGGACGGAGTCTACACCGCCGACCCCGAAAAAGACCCCACCGCCACAAAATTCAATGAAATCACGTATGATGAAATCTACAACCGCGGATTAAAGGTGATGGATCTCACCGCCACCACGATGTGCAAGGAAAACAACCTTCCCATCTATGTGTTCAACATGGATGTCTATGGCAACCTGAAAAAGGTGATGGAAGGGGAAAATATCGGCACATTGGTACACAACTGAGCAAACATCCCCCCGCGGCCGCGGCAAAAGGAAGGCATGAACCACCACGAGGGAGGGAGGGAGGCGCCAAGCCATGCCCCTCCCTCGGTTCCGTCTTATTCCGGAGCGGCTGAACCCCCGTGGGAAGATGCGCCTTCCTTATCCCGCACCAAGAAACGGGCAGCCGTTCTCATCCCCGCGCAGGCCAGCCCGGGAAAACTCCGTCCTCCTGTGGCAAGACACTTAAAAAAGGCTTCCACATAAAGGCTTCTTTCAAGACCGCTCCTTTCCAAGAAGAAGGATCGGCACCCGTCCGGCCCGGGCCTCATCGCTCCCCTTTCCTTTCCGCAAGACCTATTCCAAAGCCTATATGGTCCTATTTTGAAGGAAAATCTTATCCTATTAATAATCAAAAAAGTAAAAATCTCTTGAAGCATGTGGATTTTTCTCAAGCGATTCACATTTTTTTTGCTTGAGAAAAAAATGTGAATCGCCTGAGGGAAATTTGCGTGACTCAAGAGAGCGGTTTTGTCCTATTCCGCCACGCACTTCCTATCCATGAAAAAGAGGGCAGCAGAAAATCCGCCTGTTTCAAGAATCGCCAAGCACCATGGCTATCTCCACGCATTTCCTGCCGCCCCCTCCCTCCCCCTGGTTTCCAGGCGGGCCAAGATGCCTATCGGTTCAGTTTCCAGGCGAAACCGTCCTTGGTGTCCTTCACCTCGAAGCCCAAGGCTGCCAGGCTGTCGCGAATCATGTCGCTCGTGGCCCAATCTTTGTTGGCCTTGGCTTTCATGCGCTGCTCCAGCAACATGTCGACCACCTTGCCGAAGGCTTCCTCACGCGCCCCCTCGTTGCCAGCCTCCTCTTTAAGGCCGAGGATATCAAACGCGAAGGTGTGGAACACGTCGGAAAGAGCCTCCGACACCGCCTGGCTGACGGTGGCTTTCTTGTCCAGCACCGAGTTGACCACCCTGCAGGCCTCAAACAAATGGCTGATGACCACAGGCGAGTTCAAGTCGTCGTTCATCGCCTCATAACATTTGGCGCGGAGTTCGTCCACATAGGCCATCCCCACGCTGCCGTCTCCCTCCACTGGCACAATTCGCTTCAGGTTGGCCACGCCCTCCATCAGCCGTGCCAAGCCCTTCTCGCTGGCCTGCAAAGCCTCGTTGCTGAAATCCACCGTGCTGCGGTAGTGCGCCTGGAGGATGAAGAAACGTATGGTCATGGGACTGTAAGCCTGCGCCAGGCTTTCGTGGCTGCCGGTGAAGAACTGCGCCAGAGTAATGAAATTACCCAAGCTCTTGCCCATCTTCTGGCCGTTGATGGTGATCATGTTGTTGTGCATCCAATAGTTCACCATGTCGCTGCCCTGGCTGGCCACCGCCTGTGCGATCTCACATTCATGATGCGGGAAGATGAGGTCCATGCCTCCGCCGTGGATGTCGAAATGCTGGCCCAGATACTTGCGCCCCATGGCCGTGCATTCGCAGTGCCACCCGGGAAAGCCGTCGCTCCACGGACTGGGCCAGCGCATGATGTGTTCAGGCTGCGCCCTCTTCCACAAGGCGAAATCCACCTGGTTGCGCTTCTCCCCCACGCCGTCCAATTCTCGGGAATTGTTGATCACGTCCTCCAGGTTACGGCCAGACAGTTTGCCATAGTGGTATTGCTGGTTATATTTTTCCACGTCGAAATACACACTCCCCTGGCTCTCGTAGGCAAATCCGTTCGCCAGGATCTGCTTCACCAGCTCGATCTGCTCGATGATATGCCCGGAAGCGCAAGGCTCGATGCTGGGCGGCAGCACGTTGAGTGCCTGCATGGCCGCATGGAAACGGTTGGTGTAATACTGTGCCACCTCCATCGGCTCCAGTTGCTCCAGCCGGGCTTTCTTGGCGATCTTGTCCTCGCCCTCGTCTGCGTCGTGTTCCAAGTGGCCCACATCCGTTATGTTGCGCACGTAACGCACCTTGTAGCCCACATGCTGCAAATAGCGGAACAACAAGTCGAAAGTGATGGCCGGACGGGCATGCCCCAAATGGGCGTCGCCATACACGGTGGGGCCACACACGTACATCCCGACACGCCCCGGCGTGATGGGTTTAAACTCTTCCTTCTTGCGGGAAAGTGTATTGTAAATAAAGAGTTTCTGTTCCATAAGTCAAAAAATTAAATTCTAAACTGAATATTCCGGGTCGTCGCCGTTCTCCCGGATCAGGCGAAGCAACTTCTCGACAGCCTCTTCGGCCGGGATGTTGCGCTCCACGCAAGTCTTCTTCTTGTAAAGGCTCACTTTGCCCCGCGCCGCGCCGACGTAGCCGTAATCGGCATCGGCCATCTCGCCCGGCCCGTTGACAATGCAGCCCATGACGGCTATCTTCAGCCCCTTCAGATGGCCGGTAGCCGCCTTGACACGGGCAATGGTGGCCTGCAAGTCGTAAAGCGTCCGCCCGCAACCGGGGCAGGAGATGTATTCCGTCTTCGAGGTGCGCAAACGCGCAGCCTGAAGAATGCCGAAAGCCGTGGCGTCAATGTCACGATGGCCAAGCGTCCCGCTATTATACAGATAAAGGCCGTCGCACAGGCCGTCAAACAACAATGCCCCCATGTCGGCCGCGCTTTCGATTTGGAAATCTTCCTTCTCCTCCATGCTGTGGGCATACTGTTGGAACACGACCACAGGATTGGCCAGCCCCTCGCGGGTCAGCTCGTGAATCAACGCCCGGTGCTCTCCCAAACGGTTCTGGTGATTGCTCTGCGAAACCACCACCACTTCGGGATGATGCCTGAGACAGGCGCGCACCTCTTCGTCCAATGCCCCATAAGTGAGGAAAAGGAATTTCAGGTCTGCCGCACAAGAGCCTAAAAAGGGCAACAAGTTGTAGGGGAAAGCCGGATAAGTGCCCGGTTCCCCGGTCCACACATCGGCGTCCACAATATATGCCGCTGGCTCACGCTCGCCGGCCGGCGGCAAGTCGCGCCCGCAATAAATATAATCGGGCTGGAAATCGGGATGCGCGCTGAAACCCTTCAAGCGGCCGGAAGCCGACAGGTCCATGCGGTCGGCCACCACGACCGGCGCCTGACCTCCCCCGATATTGCGCACGGCCACCGTGTGGCGCCGCACGGGACGCAGCCAGTCAAAACCTTCAGCCGCCATGCCGGGAATCATCATCGCCCCTTCGCGGCGGGACACATGATCCACCAACTTGCGCGCCACGGGAATCTCCGCCTCCGGGGCCTCGCTCAATGACACGCGCACCGTGTCGCCGATGCCGTCGGCCAGCAACGCGCCGATCCCCACGGCACTCTTGATCCGGCCGTCCTCGCCGTCGCCAGCCTCCGTCACGCCCAAATGAAGGGGGAAAGCCATGCCCTCCTGCTCCATCGCATGGACCAAAAGCCGCACGCTCTGCACCATCACCACCGTGTTGCTGGCCTTGACAGACACCACCACGTCCATGAAATGTTCGCGGACGCAGATGCGCAAGAACTCCATGCAACTCTCCACAATGCCTTCCGGCGTGTCGCCGTAACGGCTCATGATGCGGTCAGAAAGCGAACCATGGTTCACCCCGATGCGGATGGCAGTGTGATGTTCCCGGCAAATCTGCAGGAAAGGCACAAAACGCGCCGCGATTTTCTCCAATTCCCGGGCATATTCTTCATCCGTGTACTCCACATGTTTGAACGTGCGCGCGGCATCCACATAATTTCCCGGATTGATGCGCACTTTCTCGGCATAAAGCGCAGCCACTTCGGCCACTTGCGGATTGAAATGCACATCGGCCACCAAAGGCACGTCGCAGCCCGCAGCCCGCACTCCGGCGTTAATCGCACGGAGATTCTCGGCCTCGCGCACCCCTTGGGTCGTCAGCCGGACATATTCCCCGCCCGCGGCAGCAATGCGCAAGGTCTGCGCCACGCTCCCTTGGGTGTCCAACGTGGACGTGTTCGTCATGCTCTGCAACCTTATCGGGTTCTTCC
This sequence comes from uncultured Paraprevotella sp., assembly GCA_944321975.1. GTDB lineage: Bacteria > Bacteroidota > Bacteroidia > Bacteroidales > Bacteroidaceae > Paraprevotella. The sequence goes on along the minus strand of CALUNJ010000006.1, from coordinate 8,550 downwards.
CCCCCAACGGCGTGCCGCCAATCTGAACTTCAACAGTCGGCCTGCGCTGATAATCAAACAGATTCATACCAATCCTCTGTCAGTTGCACTTGAACTTATATTGCACCCCGGCCAAATCCTCATTGGCTTTCACGATCTTCTGCTTCAGATTCTCTTTGTAAGCCGCCATGCGTGCAGCCAACGCCTCGTCGGAAAGCGACAGCATCTGTGCCGCCAAAATAGCAGCGTTCTGCGCCCCGTTCACCCCCACCGTGGCCACCGGGATTCCGGGAGGCATCTGAATGATGGAAAGCATGGCGTCCAAACCGTCAAGCATGCCTTTTATAGGCACGCCGATGACCGGCAGCACCGTGTTAGCCGCAATCACCCCCGGAAGAGCGGCGGCCATGCCCGCACCCGCTATAATCACCTTCAACCCACGGCCCGCCGCCTCGCGGGCAAACCTTTCGACCTCGGCCGGCGTACGATGTGCCGACAACGCATTCATCTCAAACGGGATTTCCATCTCGTCAAAAAACTTGGCAGCCTTTTCCATCACCGGAAGATCCGATGTGCTGCCCATGATAATACTTACGATTGGTTTCATGACTATATATCTTTTTTTCTTAGATGATTCATCAAATCAGCAAAATGCCGGCCACACTGCCGGCCACCCCTACCAACGTGCCGGCCACCACCTGCGCCAAACTATGCTGACGAAGCAACATGCGGGCCGTGCCGACCGCCCCGGAAAACAAGATCAACACACACAGCCATCCCACCGGATTGAAAACGAACAACACCGAATAGGCCAGCAAAGCCCCGATGATGCCACCGGCTCCCGCACAATGCATGCTGATTTTCCACCATATGTTCACCACGATGCACACCCCCTGAATCAACAAAGCAGCCAACAAGATGCCACACATGTAATGCGGCATGTGAAGATGAAACATCAGATGAAGGCAAGCCGCATAGGACATCATGAAAATCACGTAGGGCACAACCCGGTTCTCACGCAAGCGCAACTGCACCGGCGCCCACCCGTTCAACTTGCGGTAGACGAAAATGCACAAACGCGGCAATAGCACCGTAAAAGCCAGCACCATCAACAAGACCGTCACTTTGTAAATCAACGGCAACAAACTAAGATAGGTAAACGTAAACAACGCCAAGAATCCCACCACCGGCATGTAATACGGCCTTGACACGACCGACAACACCCGGGCTGCCACCATCAATCCCCTTTGCCCCGTCATTTCCTCAGTCTTGCTACGGGAATCCCCAATTGCTCGCGGTATTTGGCCACCGTGCGCCGTGCTATGGGGAATCCCTTCTCGTTCAACATGGTCGTGAGCACTTCGTCGGAAAGCGGCTTCTTCTTGTCTTCAGCCTCCACAAGCTCTTTCAGCGCAGCCTGGATCCTGCGGGTAGCTATCTCCTGTCCGTCTTCTGTCACATAACCGTCACTGAAGAACCACTTCAGAGGATAAGTGCCATAACGCGTCTCTACGTATTTGCTGCCCGCCGCACGGCTCACGGTCGAAATGTCCAGCCCCGTGCGTTCCGCCACGTCTTTCAGGATCATCGGACGCAAAAGTGCCTCATCTCCCTCAAGGAAGAAAGGACGTTGCAAGTCAATGATGGCCTGCATCACGGTGGTCAAAGTCCTGCGCCGCTGCTTGACCGCTTCAATGAAACCTTGCGCCTTCTCTATCTTCTGGCGCGTGTACTGCAAGGCTTCGCGTTCGGCACGCCCCATTTTCGCACGCCCCTTATCCGCTTGGTCCAAGATTTCCATAAACGACGGGCTGATGCGCAATTCCGGCACGTCACCCTTGTTAAAGGCCATCGTAATATTCCCATCGTCGTCCGTCTCCACCCTGAAATCCGGCACCACTTGTTGAAAGTTGTGGCCGGCCACCTCGCCCATAGCACTTCCCGGACGCGGGTTCAGCCGTTTCAAATCCTTTTGCAGGCGCTCGGCCTCTCCTTCCGTCAAACGCATCTTCTGACGGATCTTGTCCCAACGCTTATGGGTAAACTCGTCAAACATCTTGTCGATAATCTCATATTCCTGTTGCTTCAAGCGCGTGTTGAAATTCGCATCCCGCCGGATCTGAAGCAACAAGCATTCACGCAAGTCGCGGGCACCGATACCGGGAGGGTCAAAACCTTGCAGTTTGGCCAAGACCTTTTCCAATTCCTCCTCGGAGGTATTCACGCCATTGTAGATTTCCAGTTCATCCGCTATCGTGGAAAGTTTCTTTTTCAGCAGCCCGTCGCTCTCCAATGAACCAATCAGATAAACCATCAACTCTTTCTCATGCGGAGTAAGGTCGCATTCATTCATCTGTTCCGTCATTTGCTCATAGAACGAGGTCGTGTCGCCATATTCCATGGTCTCCGGACGGTCCTTCCCGCTTCTGGCCTGCAAAAGGTAGTCCGGCACGTCATCGGGGGTCCGGTAATCGTCCATCGCCTGTCTCACGTCTGCCGGACGATAATCATCGGACGGCAGACCGCCGTCTTCACCATCCATATCCTCACCGGAAGGAACATCAGTGTCATCATAAGGCTCGTCCCCTCCTCTCGGTTCGCCATCCTCAGGAGCTCCCAAACGTTCTTCCAAGGCTCCGTTATCTATCAATTCATTTTTCACCCGTTGTTCCAACTCGGAGACCGGCATTTCCAACAAACGCACTTGCAACACCTGCTGCGGGGAAAGCGTCTGCACTTGTTGCAGGGCCTGAGTCTGGACTAATTTCTGAGCCATAACATCACTAACTGAAAAGTTTCCACATGCAAAGTTAACGCAAGGCAAGGGAAATGCCAAATTTCTCAGGCCTTTTCCCTTGTCCTCTTTTTATTCCGCCACCAAAGCGTAGTCCAGCTGTTTCTTCTCCAGATTGGCCCTGGCCACCTTGATTTTCACGACATCACCCAAGGAATAACGGTGATGACGTTTGCGTCCGAGCAGGCAGTAATTACGCTCATCAAACTCATAATAATCGTCACCCAGATCACGAATCGGCACCATCCCCTCGCATTTGTTTTCATTAATTTCCACATACAAGCCAAATTCCGTCACGCCACTGATCGTGCCTTCGAACACTTGTCCCAGTTTGTCGCTCATGAATTCCACTTGTTTGTACTTGATGCTGGCGCGTTCGGCCGTAGCCGCCAATTGCTCCATCGCACTGCAATGCTCGCATAGCTCCTCGTACTTGCTCTGGCTCGCGCTGCGTCCGCCATCCGCATAGCGGGTAAGCAGCCGGTGGACCATCACGTCCGGATAACGGCGGATAGGCGAGGTGAAATGGGTGTAATAATCAAAAGCCAAGCCATAATGGCCGATATTAAAAGTGCTATACCGCGCCTTCATCATGGCCCTGAGCGACACTGTTTCGATCAAGTTTTGCTCTTTCTTCCCTCTCACCTCCGTGAGCAGGTGGTTCAACCCCTTGGCCACGTCTTCCTTCGATCCGCCAAGACGCAATTTATAGCCGAACTTCACGATGAACTCGCTCAGGTTTCTCAATTTTTCCGGATCGGGCTGGTCATGGATGCGATAAGGCAGGGTCTTAGGTTTCCGGTTCTTGGGAACTTTGCCTACGCTCTCCGCCACGGTCCGATTGGCCAACAGCATGAACTCCTCCACCAGTTTGTTGGCATCCTTCGCCAGCTTGAAATACACGCCGAGAGGCTTGCCCTTCTCGTCAATGTCGAAGCGCACTTCCTCACGGTCGAAATTGATGGCTCCATTTTCAAAACGGCGGGCACGGAGCTGCTTGGCCAAGCGGTTCAACGTGATCAGCTCTGTGGCAAAGTTCTCAGCCGGGAGCACATCCGGACCGCTGAAATTAGGATCGGACGCATGGTCGCCCGGTTTGCGGTAGTCTTCAGGAGAAGCCTCGTGATGGTCTTCCAACACTTTCTGCACCTCCTCGTAAGTGAAACGGCGGTCGCTTTTGATGACCGTGTGGGCCAGATGCCAATCCCGCACCACGGCCTTTTCGTCCAACTTAAAAATCACACTATAGGTCAGCTTTTCCTCATTGGGACGCAAGGAACAGACGAAGTTGCAAAGACGTTCGGGCAACATCGGGACCGTGCGGTCCACCAAATACACACTCGTGGCCCTCTTCACCGCTTCTTTGTCGATCATGCTGCCTTCTTTCACATAGTGCGACACATCCGCAATGTGCACGCCGACCTCCCACAACCCGTCGGCCGTCTTGCGGATGGACAGGGCATCGTCAAAGTCTTTGGCGTCACGGGGATCGATGGTGAACGTCGTCACCCCGCGCATGTCCTCACGCCGCCCGATTTCCTCCGGTGTGATGCCTGGATCTATCTTGTCGGCCTCTTTTTCCACCGCCTCCGGATAAGAATAAGGCAAGCCGTATTCTGCCAGGATGGCATGCATTTCCGTCGTGTTGTCGCCGCTCCGCCCCAAGATGTCCACCACCTTTCCGATGGGATTCTTGGCCGAATCCGGCCATTCGGTGATTTTCACCACGGCCTTATCGCCGTTTTTTCCACCATTCAAAGCGTTCTTTGGAATAAAAATGTCATTCGCCAAAGTGCGGTTCTCTGTCAACAAGAATGCATAGTCCTTCCGCACTTCCAACCGCCCGACAAACGTTTTGTCGCTCCGTTTCAGGATTTCCACGACCTGCGCTTCCCGCAGATGATGTTTCCTCCGGGCCAACAAACTGGCTTTCACCTTGTCGCCGTCCATGGCATGCAGCGAGTTGCGCTCGGCCACAAACACCGGTTCTCCCCCTTCAAGGGGCGACACCGTGTTCTTCCCATTCGCCTTACGGTTGAAGATGGCTTCAAAGACCTGGCCCGTCGTGTTCAACTGAAAATGCAGGCTCCCGGTTTCCTTGATATAATCTTCCTTTGCCAAATCATCCAACAAATCCATGCAAATCAACTTCGACGGATGGGTGGTCAATTTCAACTCCGCAAAAATGCGCTTGATGTCGTAAACCTCTGCAGGGTTACGCTGGAAAAGTTCCAGCAACATCTTCGCCATCTCTTTTTTCTTCAGGCGCTTGCCGCCCTTCTTTCCTGTTTTTCCCATAGATTCACTCTTTAGAGGTGCGTTGTCTTTAATCTTACTGCAAGTTAAGCATATTTATCCATTCGCGCGTCCTTTTCTATCTTATTTTTTCTGAAAATGCTTATCTTTGCACCTCCGTAACTTAAAAACAAATGGGACAGACCGAACGAGAAAAAGCCATCTATAAAGTGACGTGGACCGGAAGCCTCGTCAACTTTCTGTTGGTCGTATTCAAATTTTTGGCCGGCATCGCGGGACACAGCGCGGCCATGATTGCCGATGCCGTACACTCACTGTCCGACTTCGCCACAGACATCGTGGTGCTCGTCTTTACCCGCATTTCCAACAAGCCCCAGGACAAAAGCCATGACTATGGCCATGGGAAATATGAAACTCTGGCCACCGCGATCATCGGGATCGCCCTTTTCGCCGTCGGGGTGGGAATTTGCTGGAACGGGTTATTGGCCATACAGACCGTGTGGCGTGGCGGCACCCTCCCCCCACCGGGCATGCTGGCTTTTTGGGGTGCCGCCGTTTCCATTGTTTCCAAAGAACTGCTTTACCGCTACACCATACACGTGGGCCACAAGACCCACTCAAACGCGGTCGTGGCGAACGCATGGCATCACCGCAGCGACGCACTTTCGTCTGTCGGGACAGCCATCGGCATCGGAGGAGCCATTTGGCTGGGCGAGTCATGGAGGGTGCTCGACCCCATGGCCGCCATCGGGGTCAGTTTCTTTATCATTAAAGTCTCCATACAACTACTGAAACCGTGCATAGACGAACTCACGGAAAGTTCACTCCCCGACAACGTGGAACAGCAAATCGTCCACATCGTGGAAAACACCCCGGACGTGTCCGAACTGCACAACCTGCGCACCCGCCGCATAGGCAATCACTATGCCATTGAAATGCACATACGCATGGACGGCCACCTGACACTCTACGAAGCACACACCAAAGCATCCTTCATCGAGCAACGGCTCAAAGAAATGTTCGGGAAGGACACGCACGTGGGCATCCACGTAGAGCCGATAAAAAAGCCGGATGGCACCTACGGTTTATAAATCCAGCAAGAAACGCAAATCAGAAAACGAACATGAAGATATTAGTCACAGGAGCCAGCGGCTTCATCGGAAGTTTCATCGTGGAAGAAGGCCTGAGACGGGGACATGAGGTCTGGGCCGGCATGCGGAGCACCAGCAGCAAACAATATCTGACCGACCCGAACATCAGATTCGCAGAACTGGATCTCGCACACCCCGAAACCTTGAAAGCGCAACTGGCTGCCTGCAAAGCCGAATGTGGGGGATGGGACATCGTGGTCCATGCAGCCGGCGCCACGAAATGCCTCCGGCGCGAAGGCTTCTTCGATGCCAACTACAAGGGGACGCGAAATTTCGCAGACGCGCTCAGGGAATTAAAGATGGTGCCGCGACGTTTCATCTTTATCAGCTCGCTCAGCGTTTATGGAGCCATACGCGAACAACCCGTCCGGAAAGCCGCTCCCGGCCATCCCTGGACTTACGCCCCCATCCAAGAGGGCGACACGCCGCGCCCCAACACGGCCTACGGGGAAAGCAAGCTGCAAGCCGAACGCTACCTCAAGTCATTGCCCGATTTCCCCTACGTCATCCTCCGCCCTACCGGAGTGTACGGGCCACGCGAGAAAGACTACTTCGTCATGGCACAAAGCATCAGGCAGCACGTGGACTTCTGCGTCGGCTACAAACCGCAGGAAATCACCTTCGTGTATGTGAAAGACCTCGTGCAGGCCGTCTATGCCGCCATGGACAAAGACGTGGCACGCCGTGAATTTTTCATCAGCGACGGCGGGATTTACCACAGCACAGAATTCAGCGACCTGATCCGCAAAGCCTTGGGGCACCCCTTCATGGTGCGCATCAAAGCCCCCGTGTGGTTTCTCCGCATCGTGTGCGCCGCAAGCGACCGCATCGCCCAATGGCGCGGCAAGACAGCCACTCTGAACCTCGACAAGTTCCACATCCTTTGTCAGCGCAATTGGCAATGTGACATCACACCGGCCATCGACGAACTGGGCTACCACCCGGAATATCCGCTGGACCGCGGCGTGAAAGAAACCGTCGCATGGTATCAAAAGGAAGGATGGCTGTAGCCTCCCGGCTCCAATGGCTCGCGGCCAACGACGGCATGCCGCGCGGGCTTTGGCCCATCGAGTGGCTGGCTGTGTCCTACAGTGGCATCACGTCATTGTATTTAGGTGTGCTATGGCCACAGATGGACCACCCTCTGGGCATGCTGGCCGACCGGGCATACATCTTGGCCGCCACGCTCCTGGTATGGGGGATTTACACGCTATGGCCTTGCAGGTGGATGACGTTTGTCCGCATCACCGCGCAAATGAGCCTGTTATGCTATTGGTACCCCGACACCTATGAGTTCAACAGCACGTTGCCCAACTTGGACCACTTTTTCGCCCGTTGCGACGCGTTTCTTTTCGGCTGCTAGCCGGCCATGGAGTTCCACCGCTCATGCCCGTGGCCGTGGTTCAGCGAAGCGGTCCACATGGGCTACTTTTCCTACTATCCGATGATTGTCACGGTCATGGTCTTCTTTTTCCTTTACCGTAACAAGTCCTACGAAAAAGCCTCTTTCGTCGTGCTGTGTTCCTTCTTCCTCTACTACCTTGTCTATTTGGTGTTGCTGGTAGCCGGCCCCCAATTCTATTTTTGGGCCGTTTCGCCCGACCTCATCGCAACCGGACAGTACCCGCCCTTGGGCACCTATTTCAACCTGCATACGGACATGCTCCCCTCACCGGGCAATCCCGCAGGACTCTTCCACCGTCTCGTGGAGCAAGCCCAGGAGATGGGGGAAGAGTCCCACGGCCGCCTTTCCTTCCTCCCACATCGGCATCACGCTCATTCTGTTGCTAATGGTCTATCCGCAAAGCCGGCGACTGTTCTACATCCTGTTGCCGTTCTCCGTCCTGCTGGCCATGGCCACGGTCTATATCCAGGCGCATTACCTGGTGGATGCCATAGCCGGTGTGCTCACAGCCTACCCCGTTTACAGGCTCAGCCAATGGATTTTCCAGAAAGCCGTTCCAAACCGGTAGACCTAAACCACCCCCTGTTCCTTTCCGCAAATTCCATTCCCCGGCCTATGCCCCTGTTGGGGAGGGGAAAACTTATTTCATTGATAATCAACCGGACAAGAAATTTTTGAAAGACGCAGTTTTTCTTCAGGCGATTCACATTTTTTTCTCAAGCAAAAAAAATGTGAATCGCCTGAAGGAAATTGGTGTTCCTCTTGAGACCGGTTTTGTCCTGTTCCGCCACGCTGTCTTTTCCCCCGCCTGGCCGTAAAGGACTCCCCCGCTTCAACGCCGCAGACTTTTAGACTGCCCCCACCGTGTATCCCCCCTCTTCCTCGGTGGCAGCGGTCAATATTGGAACGAACTGCCTCCCACAAACTCCCGCAACAAGGAAGTGGGCGGGATCTCGTCGTCCGAC